>PCUL01000028.1:62693-63472 GCA_002771745.1 Bacteroidetes bacterium CG18_big_fil_WC_8_21_14_2_50_41_14 | reverse complement strand
ACATGATTTCGAAAATGAAGAAAGACGGCAGCCGAATCGGGATTGTATTTAATGGCTCACCTCTTTTTACAGGACAGGCAAACAGCGGAGAAAGCAATATCCGTAAATGGATTATTGAAAATGACTGGCTCGAAGCGGTAATTGCAATGCCCGACCAACTCTTTTACAATACGGGTATTTCAACTTATGTTTGGATTATCAACAATCGCAAAAGCGATGTACGAAAAGGGAAAATTCAACTTATAAATGCAACTGGCACGAAAGACGAAGAGTTAGTAAAAAAAGGCAAACTGGAATACAACCGATTTTGGAACAAGAAAGTGCCAACACTAGGAAACAAACGAAAAGAAATATCGGAAAATGGCGATGAAAAAGGCATTGGTTTTATTACCAAGCTCTATGGCGATTTTGAAGACCTGCCTGCCGCCTGCCTGGCCGGTAGGCAGGATAGGAATGGCAAGGCAGGAAACGAATTTGTGAAAATTTATCCAAATGAATTTTTTGGTTACTGGCGTGTTACCGTTGAACAACCATTACGAAACGCAAAGGGGAAAATTGAAACCAACAGTAAAGGAGAACCCAAACCAGATAGCAGTTTAAGGGATTACGAAAACATTCCATTTTTAAAATACAACGAAAACAAAAAACTCGTTCCACAAACAATAGCAGAATACTTTGAACGGGAAGTAAAACCAAACCTGCCTGGTTCATGGGTTGATGAAAGCAAAACAAAAATTGGCTACGAGATTAATTTTACAAAGTATTTCTATGAATTTAAA
>PCUL01000028.1:62057-62488 GCA_002771745.1 Bacteroidetes bacterium CG18_big_fil_WC_8_21_14_2_50_41_14 | reverse complement strand
ATGGCGGAAACTTATATGTACTGCGTTCTACTGAAATTAACGTAGATGGCAGTTGGAATTATGAAAATGAGCCAGCTAAAAGAGATTTATCCGATTCGGAGTTTAACAAGTCTATTTTAAAAGAAGGTGATTTACTAATTACTAAATCAAGCGGTAGCGAACTCCATATAGGAAAAACAGGATTTGTTAACAGAAAAATCGCGAATATGAAATGCTGTTTTTCTAACTTCATGCAAAGAATTCGTCCTAAAAATAATCAAAATTCAAATTTGTTGTTTCATTATTTAAATTCAAATCTTGCAAGAGAACAATATAACTACCTTAGCAACACGACTACTGGCTTGGCAAATCTTAGTGCTGAAATTATTGCTAATGTTCTTGTTCCAAATCCACCAACACTTGACGAACAAATTGCAATAGCCAATTATCTT
>PCUL01000028.1:61426-62040 GCA_002771745.1 Bacteroidetes bacterium CG18_big_fil_WC_8_21_14_2_50_41_14 | reverse complement strand
TTTGAAGAAGAAAAAACGGCAATAATAAATCATGCAGTCACAAAAGGAATTGACCACAATGTAAAATTGAAAGACAGTAAAATTGAATGGTTAGGTAAAATACCGGAGCATTGGGAAGTTAAGAAATTAAAGTATGTTGCCAATATTGTTCTTGGTAAAATGCTTACTTCTGAGGATAAGGGTGAGTATTTTCTAAAACCTTATTTACGTGCTGCAAATTTAAACTGGCTTAGTGCTAATGTAGACGATGTAAAAGAAATGTGGTTTTCTGAAAAGGAATTGGTAAAATACAGAATAGATAATAACGACTTACTTGTTAGTGAGGGAGGCGAAGTTGGGCGAACGTGTATCTGGAAATCTGAAATAAATGAATGTTACATACAGAATTCAGTGCATAAAGTAACAATTAACAAAAATAATGACCCGGCATTTTTTCTATATCAGTTCTATTCATTTGGGGAAAAAGGTTCTTTTGATGCAATTGTAAACAGAATAAGCATAGCTCATTTAACTGTTGAGAAGTTGAAGGAAATACTCTTTTTAGTCCCGACTAAAGAAGAGCAAGAGCAAATAGTAAAATTCATAAATAGTGAATCGAAGCGAATAGAAAAAAA
>PCUL01000028.1:57727-61413 GCA_002771745.1 Bacteroidetes bacterium CG18_big_fil_WC_8_21_14_2_50_41_14 | reverse complement strand
AAAGTAATTTAAGATTAAGAATGGAAAATTATCTGACAACAATCTATGATATGTTAAATTATTGCTTATTTAGGCAATATTTTGAATTATTGCTGATTTGGACAATATTTTGTAAATTTGAAATTTTAAATATAGAATTATAAATATGATTGGAGTAATAAAAGGAGATATTATCGCATCAAGAAAGATTACTGACCAGGAAAAATGGTTGTCGCCCTTAAAAGAACATTTATCATCATGGGGCGATACACCAAGGGATTGGGAACTGATGTGGGGTGATTTTTTCCAAATAGAAATTTCGCACCCCGAAGATGTGCTCAAAAAGGTCTTTGAAATAAAAGCACTCATCAAAAAAATTGAACCCCTTGATGAGCGAAAAAAAATAAGTACCATAGATGTAAGAATGGCTATCGGTATAGGAGAAAAAACCTATTCAGGCACAAGAATATCTGAAAGCAATGGCCCTGCTTTTATATATGCTGGCGATAAGTTTGATGTGTTAAAAAAAGAAAATGTAACTATTGGTTTGAAAAGTCCCTGGGAAGGTTTTGATGAGGAAATGAATTTGTACTTGAAATTAGCAGGAACCTTTATGGATAAATGGTCTGTTTCATCTGCCGAATTGATTGGAATTGTACTCAAAAAAAACAACACAACCCAAGAGGAGATAGGAAAAATTTTAGGTATAAAACAGAGCGGTGTAAGTGGTAGATGGAATCGGGCAAATGTAGATGAACTAATGGAAGTAGAAAAGATATTTCGTAGAAAAATTAAAAACCTACTAAAATGATACTACTTGTAAAACTTATTTTAGCCCACTTTATAGGGGATTTTGTATTGCAACCAAAATCTTGGGTAGAAGACAAAGAAATTAAGAAAGTTAAATCGCCAAAACTGTATCTACATGCTTTTATACATGGACTATTGGTATTGTTATTACTATGGGACATAGATTATTGGCTTTTAGCATTATTGCTTATGCTATCGCATTGGATTATTGATGTTGTAAAATTATACGCTCAAAATGAAAACAATAAACCCACTTGGTTTCTGATAGATCAAGGTTTGCACTTCATTAGCCTATTAATTTTATCGTATGTGTGGTTTAATCCGTCCATAAATTTGTTAAAATGGACTATAGTGCCATCTGTTTGGATATATGCTACGGCACTCATTTTTTTATCCATAGTGTGTGGTCTAATGATTCAGGCGCTTATGTCCAATTGGTCAAAATCATTACACGATAGTAATGAAGAATCTTTAAATAATGCTGGTAAATACAGTGGAATGTTAGAGCGGTTATTTGTCTTTACCTTTGTAGTTACTGGAAATTGGGAAGCCATTGGGTTTTTATTAGCAGCCAAGTCCGTATTCCGTTTTGGCGATTTAAAAAAATCAAAAGACAGGAAATTAACAGAATATATTTTGATAGGAACATTATTAAGTTTTGGGATTGCTATAGCAATTGGAATAATGACCCTTAAATTAATTGACATGGTTTGAAAATTATTGCATGAAATTAATATATAATACCGTTTGGCAGAAAATAAAAGAAATGAAAAAGAAAAATAAAAAAGGACTTATTAAGGCGTTGATTATCTATTCCATATTCTTTTCTGTAATTTCATAAAGATAAAAAGAAATGAGTATCGCAACCGAAAAAACATTTGAAACTGCAATTGTCCAATCATTGATTGATAATGGCGGATACATGGCTGGTAATTCACCCGATTACAGCCCCGAACTGGGTATGTTTAAATATGAAGTCATAAAATTTTTACAAGATTCGCAACCTGAAAATTGGCAAAAAATTTCAGGTATTCATGGTTCCGATACAGAGAACAGGATTATTCAGCGCATTTATAAAGAAATGGACTTGCGGGGCAGTTTAGACGTTATCCGCAACGGTTTTATTGACTATGGAGTGCGTTTTAGATTGGCATTTTTCAAACCAGAATCAGGTTTAAATCCTGAAACACAGGTGCTTTATAATAAAAACAAACTAAAAATTTATCGTCAGGTTTATTTCTCTTCACAAAATAAAAATTCCGTTGATTTATTAATATCATTGAATGGTATTCCATTAGCCACGTTGGAACTTAAAAACCATTTTACAGGGCAAACTGCCGACAATGCAAAAATTCAGTATGCCACAACCCGCGATAACAGAGAATTGCTTTTTGCTTTTAAAAAGCGGGCATTAGTTCATTTTGCAGTTGATCCAGATGAAGTTTACATGGCAACAAAACTCGATGGGAATAAAACATATTGGTTACCATTCAATAAAGGTTTTAACAAAGGCAAAGGCAATCCACCAAATCCAACTGGCTATAAAACTGATTATTTGTGGAATGAGATTTTACAGAAAGATAGTTGGCTCGATATTGTTCAGCGTTTTATCCATTTACAAACCGAAGAAATTGAAATTGACCTGTCTGCCGACAAGGCAGGTGGCAAAACATTTAAAAAAGAAAAACTTATTTTTCCACGCTACCATCAATTAGATGTAGTCCGTAAAATTACAGCAGACTCAAAAATTGCAGGTTCAGGCAAGAACTATCTTGTTCAACATTCCGCAGGTTCAGGCAAAAGTAATTCTATTGCCTGGTTGGCATATCGTTTATCGAGTTTGCATGACAAAAATGATAATCGTGTTTTCGATAGCGTTATTGTTGTAACCGACCGACGAGTTTTAGACCAACAATTACAAAATACTATTTACCAGTTTGAACATAAAACAGGCGTTGTTCAGAAAATTGATAAAGATGCCAACCAGTTAGCTTACGCAATCAGTTCAGGTTCGCATATTATCATTACAACTCTTCAGAAATTCCCATTTGTAATTGATAAAGTTGGTGATTTACCCGACAGAAAATATGCAGTAATTATTGACGAAGCCCATAGTTCGCAAGGTGGTGAAGCCCACAAAAAAATGAAAGAAGTTTTATCAACTACAGATAGCGACCCTGAAATTGAAGAAACAGAAGATTATTCAGCAGAAGATTTTATAAGGGAGCAAGTTGAGAAATCGGCAGCCGCAAGGGGGCAACAAAAAAATATTTCATTCTTTGCATTTACAGCAACGCCAAAATATAAAACCCTTGCGATTTTTGGCGAAAATAGCATTGAAGACAAACCACAACCGTTTCATCTTTATTCAATGCGTCAAGCCATTGAAGAAGGCTTTATTCTTGACGTTTTAGAGAACTATACCAATTACGAACTGTATTTTAAACTCTCAAAAGCGATTGAAGATGACCCTACTTTGAACAAAAAGAAAGCAACAAGGGCAATCGGACACTTTGTGAATTTTCATCCACACAATCTGGCTCAAAAAACTGAAATTGTAATTGAACATTTTCGTCAAGTAGTTGCAAAAAAGATTGGTGGCAGAGCAAAAGCAATGTTTGTAACATCATCAAGAAAATTGGCAAAACGATACTTTGAAGAGTTTAACAAATACATCAAAGAAAACGACTACACGAAGGAATTAAAAATTTTAGTGGCTTTTTCAGGCAGTGTAGTTGATGACAATTATCCTGATGGCGTTTCAGAACCCCAATTGACAGGTTATGGAGAAAGAGAGCTACCAAGAATTTTTGAAACAGGCGAGTACAGAATTTTAATTGTTGCAGATAAATATCAGACAGGTTTCGACCAGCCAATGCTACATACAATGTACGTTG
>PCUL01000028.1:41053-57675 GCA_002771745.1 Bacteroidetes bacterium CG18_big_fil_WC_8_21_14_2_50_41_14 | reverse complement strand
GACTGCACCAGGGAAAGAAGATACTTTTATTTTAGATTTCGTAAACGACCGTGAAACAATTTTTGAATCATTCCAACCTTATTACGAAAGAACAATTGTAGCCGAAGAGCCAGAGATTAACCATTTGTTCGATTTGAAATTAAAGTTAGACGAAAAACAGATTTTTTGGCAATCAGAAATTGAAGCGTTTGCAAATATTTATTTCAAACCAACTGGCAAATTAACCACGAATGATCAAGCACATCTTTATTCATTTATTGACCCTGCAATTGACAGGTTTAAAGCATTAGAAACCGAAGATGAAAAAGACGAGTTCAAAAAGAGTTTAAGAACGTGGACTAATTTGTACGCTTTTCTTTCTCAAATCATACCTTTTATTGAACCTGATTTTGAGAAGTTTTATGCTTATGCAAAACTGCTTCAAACGAAACTACCAAAAAGAGATTTGTCCGAAAATTTACAACTTAGCGATGAAATTGCAATGGAATATTATCGCTTACAAAAAGTAAAAGAAGGCTCAATTGATTTAATAAAAGGCGAAGACGGTGAATTAGACGGACTTTCAGAAGCTGGTATTAAAAGGGCAAAAGAAGAAAAAGCACCGCTTTCCGAAATAATTGATTTGCTCAATGAAAGGTTTGGGACTGAATTTGAAGAAGCTGATAGATTATTCTTTGAGCAAATAGAAACAGAATTGATTCAAGACGAAAAACTACAAACTCAAGCTAGGGCCAATAAAATAGATACTTTCAAATTTGCCTTCGAAGATATTTTTGTAAACAAACTCATTGAGAGAATGGAACAAAACCAAGACATATTTGACAAGATTATTGAAAATAAATCTTTTGGTAATTTGGTGAAAGAAATAATGATGAAAAAGGTTTATGCTAAAATTAATGAATGATAAAAAGCCCACGTTAATTGCATACTCACCTGCCCGCCCGCCTACCTGACGCCTGCCTGCCGATAGGCAGGGCAGGCAGGTTGTCAAGTAGCACAAGGCAAACGCTCAAACCAAAACTTGCTAAGAAATTGCTTCGAAACCTGCTGACAGGCAGGTCAGCAATTAACATACCGCAAGAATGTCAACAACCAGGCTCGGGTCGTCCCGTTAAACCCTTTTATGCATAACGGTCGCGCTCGCCTGAGCTGTGGGCATAATCACCAGATCGTTGATGTTAACATGTGCCGGTAGCGTGGTGACATAAAATACAGCTTCGGCAATATCGCCGGGTAGTAGCGGGTGGAAGCCTTTATAAACACCTTCAGCACGATCGGTATCGCCTTTGAAACGAACCATGGAAAACTCAGTTTCCACGGCGCCCGGAGCTATCTGAGTGACCTTTATCCCGTGCGAAACGGTATCAACCCGTGTTGATTTGGTAAGTGCGTCAACCGCATATTTTGTTGCACAATACACATTTCCATTGGGATAAATTTCCCGGCCTGCTACTGAACCAATATTGATAACATGCCCCTTCCCACGACCAATCATCCCGGGCAAAACAGTCCGGCTCATGTACAACAACCCTTTTACATTGGTATCAATCATCCGCTCCCAATCATCAATTATACCTGTCTGTATTGAATTAAGGCCAACCGCAAGTCCGGCATTGTTCACCAGGATGTCAATGGATTTCCACTTTTCAGGTAAGGTAGAAAACGCCTGTTCCACTTCCTGATGGTTCCTGATGTCGAACGACAGGGGCCACACCTCTATTCCGAAGGTTGAAACGAGTTCTTCTGCCAGGCTGATGAGTCGTTCCATCCTCCTGCCGGTGATAATCAGGTCATGTTGATGAGCAGCGAACTTCCGTGCACAGGATTCACCTATCCCACTGGTTGCCCCTGTAATTAAAACGATTGAATTCATGGTTTATATTTTGATTGAAAAAAAGGGGAAAGTACAAAAAAAGAGAGATCATCCCGGAGATTTTCTCCTAATTAAATAATTGAAAATCGAGGCTGGTTTTTAACCCGGCAATAAGCCAGAAGCCAGGTTGAGGGACATTACCATAATCAACTGTTTTTTCATTAAGCAAATTCCTGCATGTTAGTGAAAAGTCCAGTTTGCTTATTTGATAATTGATTTGCAGATTTATTCGGTGAATGGGTTGATAACGAACCACATCACCCGAATTAAAATCGATATAAGAACCACTCCGCTGTTGAAAATTAAGAACCCATGAAACCTGTAAGTTCTTTATAAACAGCTGATGAGTTAAGCTGAGTGCCAGGTTATGGTTGAGATAATCCAGTGCGTACAGCGACAAAAATTGATTCGACAATTTTTGCGATTCCAAATAGGAATAGCTCATCCCCGCCGACTTCACCAATGCGCGGTTCTGATGCTTTGTACGGTATTGTATGGAACAACGGATGCCATTGGTCTTGAGCGAAGTGAGATTCATACTGTGCCATTTTTCCTCCGGTTTTTCTTTTATCCAGTCAATGAGGTCTTTACCATCGCGGTGAAAAACCGCACCGGTGATAGTAAAACGGAGAAGGAATAATTTAGCACCCAATTCATAGGTTGTGGCTGTTTCCGGTTTCAAATCCGGGTTGCTTACCTGATCTGCTCCCTGATAATACAAATCTGTAAAAGTAGGAATCCTTATTGCCTGATTAACCGATCCATATACTTTCAGGTTATCAACAATAAAATAACCCATATCCACACCGGGTGAAATATGTATGCCATAATCACTGTTGTAAAAAGCAGAAAGACCGCCGGCAATAGAAAACCGTCCGTTAATATAACTATGATTTAAATAGAGCGTTACATTTTTCCTGCTTTTTGAGCGATTATACCATGCATCTCCGAAATTAGCATAGATCGTATCCAACATCAAATCGCCCAGCACATTGCTCATAATAAATTCGTACTGAGCCAATATACCAAAATTTGTGTTTCCGGCCTGGGTCGAAAAGCCCATGCCTGCGTTCATCGAAACCACATCGGTACGGTGATAATTGTGCCCTTTGTAAGGATAAATACCTCCGGGTATCGGGAATCCGGCAGTATCACTTCCGTTGACATAAATATCTCCTATCTTTTGATACCAAAGATGACCTTCCCTAAACAGCTCAAAACGATCGTAAAGTCTTTTCCAGGAGGCATTTATTTTAATTGGCAGTTGAATGTTTTTTTCAAAACTAATTGAGGCCAGACTACTCTTGATTTGTTCATACTGATCCGGATATTTGGCAGTATAAAAACTATTGGCACCGAATCCCTTGTTCAGGTAGCCAAGGTAAATTCTCAACATCCCATCTGGTATTTTTAAGGTGCTTTCGTTGATCACCTGATTCATGTTAAAATCAGTATTTCGAATATATCCATCCGCTTGGTGGTGACCCAGGAAAATGGAGTTGGTCCAATTCCCCATTTTGAATGTTCCTGCTACATCAGCAAAAAACAAACCATGCTGACCTCCTGACAAATCTAGTTTTAGCTGATTGCTTTCGGGTTGACGTGTAATAATATTGATTCCTCCGGAAAAAGCATTGGGGCCAAACCAACGGGAGCCGGGGCCTTCAAGGATTTCAATCTTCTCGATATTCGTAACCATAATAGCCTGATTCAGGTTGTGGTGACCTGTCTGGGGATCGTTTAGCGCAACCCCGTTAACCATCATCAGGTTTTGATCCATTCCACCGCCACGGATACTCAAATCTGATTGTACTCCCATGGTCCCGCGCTCGCGTACATCCAACCCACCATAATAACGCAAAACGTCATCCAGACTAAATACTGGTGCAGTTTTCAAATCATTGGATGTAATCACCTGAATACTACGGGATATTTGTTTAAATACCAATGGATTCCCTGCAGAATTTATTTCGATCTCTGCCAGCGGAATAGGTTCGGTTTGACTAAAAATTACCTTTTGAGAAATTGTAAGTAATACAATACCAAGAATATATATAATTGGTCGTAAGTTCATCTGATTATTTAAAAAAGCAGCAAAAGTAACCATTCTAGGTTTTATTATCGCAAGAGCCTGGTTGATTTATCAAGAATGTGAGGAAAGAAATGGCAAAATGGTGGTTTACAGGGCCCGTTTGTAAACAACGAAATCCCGGTCAAGTGGAGACACACTGAGAGGATTTTCCGACAAGGCAAACACGGCCGACCCGCTTCCTGTTAACGATGCATAGGTGGCTCCTGCCAGGTAAAGTTGATCAACAATTTGGCCTATTTTTGGGTACATCGCGGTGGCAACGGGTTGAAAATCATTTACAAGTCGATGGCGCCACTTGGTGGGATGAAGTGCAATCACCTCAGCAAAAGAAAAATCAATTGAATGAGGCACAACCTGCCGAAAAGCCAGGGCCGTGGAGATAAAATATCCGGGAAATACCAATGTGAGTTGATAACCAGAAAGAGACAACGGAATTTCGATGAGCACCTCGCCCCTTCCCTTTCCAATGGCTGGTTGATTGCGAATAAAAAAAGGACAATCGCTTCCAAGTCTTACAGATACAGTTTCCATTTGATCGTTTGACAAGCCAAGTGAAAACAAGGTGTTTAACCCCTTAATAAAAAATGCCGCATCCGATGAACCACCACCTAACCCGGCACCTGTAGGAATCATTTTTAATAAGGCCACTTTTACCGGAGGAACCTGAAATTCGCGGTGCATCAATTGCCAGACCCTGGATATCAGATTGTCTTCAATTGGACCCTCCAATTGCTTTCCGAAGACAGTTAATTCAAATTGGCGGCTCTCGACAAATTCCAGAACATCAAATAAAGGAATAGGATAATAACAAGTTTCTATGTGGTGAAAACCATCAGCTCGCAGTTCAGTAACGGCCAATCCCAAGTTAATTTTAGCATTTGGAAAATAAATCATCCTGCTGTTTTAAGCAAAAATAATGGTTCTTGGCTAATCAAACTACACAATTTAATAAATAACCCAAGTAACCCCCGTGCATGATGAAATCTTCTTAATTTTGAACGTTCATTTTTTTGACATAAAACATGCGATGATCATACTCGATTCGGTATTAAACTGGTGGATAAAAAAACGAATCCATCAAATTGAACTCTTTATAAAATATCCACACGATGTGCAGGGAGACCTGTTTAAAAAGCTCATCTCCACTGCTAAAGATACAGAATGGGGGAAAAAATATGATTATAAATCCATCAATTCTGCGGATGAATACCGGGAGCGTGTACCACTCAGTTCATACGAGGACCTGAAGCCACACATTGATAAGATGCGCAAAGGGGAACAGAACATCCTTTGGCCCGAGGAAATTACCTGGTTTGCCAAATCATCAGGAACCACAGGTAGCAAAAGTAAATTTATCCCGGTAAGCCCCTCTGCACTAGAAGAGTGTCATTATAAGGGTGGAAAAGACTTACTGGCCATTTATTTAAACCTTCATCCCGATTCAGGCTTTTTCGAGGGCAAAAGCCTGGTGATGGGAGGAAGTTGGAACATTACCGAAATCAACAACATCTCTTACATGGAAGGCGATCTTTCAGCCATCCTGATGCACAATTTACCATTGTGGGCGCAATACAAACGAACCCCTTCGCTATCCATAGCCCTGATGGATGAATGGGAAAATAAGCTTGAACTTATGGCCGAATCAACCCTCGATCATGATGTTACAAGCATCTCCGGCGTTCCCAGCTGGATGTTGGTTCTGTTAAGAAAAATACTGAAAAAAGCGGGAAAAAGCGACTTAAGCGAAGTGTGGCCCAACCTGGAAGTATTCTTTCACGGTGGTGTTAATTTTGAGCCCTATAGGGCACAATTTCAACTCATGATCTCCTCCCCAAAAATGGTTTATTCCGACAATTACAACGCTTCCGAAGGCTTCTTTGGTATTCAGGATCAAAGCGATAGCAACGAACTCTTGCTGATGCTGGACTACGGGATATGGTACGAATTTCTTCCTGCTTCGGACATGATGAATGAAAATGGAAAAACACTCCTCCTGCATGAGGTTAAAACCGGAGTCAACTATGCCATCGTAATCAGTACCAATGCCGGCTTATGGCGTTACCTCATTGGAGATACCGTGATGTTTACCAATACAAATCCATACAGGATCAGAATTACGGGACGCCTCAAGAATTTTATAAACGCGGTAGGCGAAGAGCTAATTATCGATAACGCCGAAAAGGCCATGATCACAGCATGTACAAAAACGGGGGCATTGGTTGGTGAATATACTGCCGGTCCGTTGTTTAGTGGTCATGATGTATCCCATCAATGGCTCATTGAATTCGAAATACCTCCAAAAGACATGGAGTTTTTCCATGAAACCTTTGATAACGCGCTTAAATCACTTAATTCCGATTATGAAGCCAAAAGATATCACAACCTTGTGCTCAAGCCTCCGGTAATTGAAGTGATGCCTCAGGGCACTTTTTATAACTGGATGAAAAGCAGAAACAAATTAGGTGGACAAAATAAGGTGCCCCGGTTGGCAAATGACAGAAAATATCTTGATGAAATTTTAACACTTCAAGGTACTTTCTAACCCTTTTACAAGTACCCAAAAAATCAGGTGAAGAATAAAAATGGGATGTAAACATTTTTTTTACATTCGTAGAAAATTATAAGCACATGCATGTAGCTATCGCTGGAAATATAGGATCAGGCAAAACAACTCTTACCCGGTTGATGTCGAAACAGTTTGGTTGGAAACCCCATTATGAAGATGTGGAAAACAACCCATACCTTCACAGTTTTTATGAAGATATGCAACGCTGGTCGTTTAACTTACAAGTCTATTTTCTCAACTCACGCTTTCGACAGGTAGTCGAGATACGCAAAAGTGGCGACAACATTGTTCAAGACCGAACCATTTATGAAGATGCGCATATTTTTGCACCCAACCTGCATAGCATGAACCTGATGTCGACACGCGATTTTGAGAATTACATTTCGCTGTTCGAGCTGATGAGCACTTTTATTCAACCACCTGACCTGTTGATTTATTTGAGGGCTTCAGTTTCAACTTTGGTCGATCAAATCCAAAAACGTGGCCGCGATTATGAAGAATCCATCCGCCTCGACTACTTAAAACTCTTAAACGAGCGTTACGAGGCCTGGATTGAAACCTATAGTCATGGCAAATTACTCATCATCAATGTAGACGACATGGATTTTAACAAACCTGAAGATTTGAGCATCGTCATTGACAAAGTAAATGCCGAAATCAATGGTTTATTTTAATCTGATCAACTGATTTTAAAACCATGAACATTGTCGCTATCATCCCGGCTCGATTCCAATCTACCCGGTTTCCAGGCAAACCTCTTGCCCTGATACATGGAAAAAGTATGATTAACAGGGTGGTGGAACAGGTGCAAAAAGCCCATGGATTATCCAGGGTGGTAGTTGCAACTGATGACCAGCGAATTGTTAAACATGTTCAGGATTTCGGGGGAGAAGTGATCCTGACAGACATTCATCACATCAACGGAACATCCCGTTGTCTGGAAACACTGGAGATCCTTCAGAATGCATCACTTAAAATTGATGCCGTAATCAATGTACAAGGTGATGAACCCGGCATTCATCCTGAACAAATTGAACAACTTATTCATCTCATGCATCATTCTGAAGTTGAAATTGGCACTCTCGTCAAAAAAATTGATTCTGAGGAAACGCTTTTTAATCCCAACGTAGTGAAAGTGGTAATTGGTGATGATAACCATGCACTTTACTTCAGCAGGCAGGCCATTCCGTTTCTACGGGGAATCGACAAAAACCAATGGTTAACCAGGCACACCTATTATAAGCACATCGGGATGTATGGTTACAGGAGCGAAATATTGCAAAAAATAATGGAACTTCCCCCTGGAAAACTCGAGCAGGCAGAAAGCCTGGAGCAGCTGCGCTGGCTCGAAAATCGAATCACAATCAGCACACAGATAACTGATTATGAAAGCATTGGCATCGACACGCCCGATGACCTGCAAAAACTTACTAACATTTTTTGAATAAACTAATATTGTTTAGTACTTTAGCGAGTTCTGAACAACAATGGATTTAACATGAAGATTGCAGGGTACGTTGGTGATTTATTGTATGATTATGAGTGTGTTGTCATCCCTGGCTTAGGTGGCTTCATCACTAAAGATAAGCCTGCTCAAGTGGTAGCTGTTACGCATCATTTTAAACCTCCCTTTCGCGAAGTTCTGTTTAACATTCACCTGAAAACCAACGATGGCCTGCTTGTTAATTATGTGGCACGGCAAGAGGAGTTGAGTTACAACGAAGCCAAATCGAGGGTGGATGTATTTGCCTTTGAGTGTCGTAATGCATTAGATGCCGGAAAACGCATCCGGTTTCATGGTATTGGCTCATTGTCTCGTGACGAGGATCAAAACATTGTGTTTTCACAAGACAAAAGCATCAATTACAACCCGCAGGCATTTGGGCTTGGAAGTTTTGTATCGCCTGCCATTGCACGTACATCTGACGAAGAAAAGGTGATGGGGGCCATCAAGAAGGTTGTTCCTGAAAAAAAACCGGTTCAGGAAGCAAAACCAGCTCCGGTAAAACCAAAAAGAATCCTGATTGCCACCAGGAAAAAGTCAACATTTATGACTCAGTTGATTTTTCTGATGGCTGTATTTTTTATGATGGGAGTAGGATATATTTATATGCACCGCCATGCCATGAGCTACTATTGGGAAAATCACGCGCATCAAATCCCGCTTTTCTACACCAGTCCACAAGCCTATTATGCAAATAATATCGATTTACTCCCCATCGAAAAGTTGTCCTATTATTCAGCTCTGTGGCTTCCGGGTTTGTATGAAAGCAATGACCAACCCCAAACTGCCCATAAACAGCCTATCGATATAAGCCAGGCCACCCTCATCCCCATTCAAAGTGCTAACACGATGAAAGTGGATCAAGAATTGATCGAAGAACCCGGAATTTTAGAAACTATTGCCGAAAAAATATCCGGGGAACCGATAACGAAGGAAGTTAAAAATCCACCTGAAACTGTGGAGCATGAAGCTCTAAACACATCCGTAACAACTCCTGCTGTAGTACCTTCCAGCTCAACATCTTACAATTATTACATTATTGCAGGATCGTTTAACAACGAAAAAAACGCTCTAAATCTGGTAGCTCAGTTAAAAGCGAACGGCTTTGACGCCATGATAGCCGACACCAATAAATATGGCATGTTTCGTGTAGCCTTTAAAGGATTCAAAAATGAGGCAGATGCCTCACAAGAATTGGTTACCATTAAAAACAGGCACAACCAGGAAGCCTGGTTATTGAAAAAATAATACGGAAATCCTAGACCCTTGAGTACTAAAAACAAACTTCACCATTTTGCCGAAAACCTCACTTTCGACAACCTGTTTCAATTGCGTTACGAAGAAGTGATACTTGGTTTCCTTTTTGCAGGAAAATGGGCATCCGGTTTTTTTAACAATAACCACGACATTATATTGGAACTTGGCTGTGGAAAAGGAGAATACACAGTAGGCCTGGCTAAAATGCATCCTGATAAAAATTTTATCGGTGCCGACATCAAAGGGGCCAGGCTCTGGCGCGGGCTTAAAACCACCAGGGAAGAAAATATTAAAAATGCCGCTTTTATCCGTACCAGGATTAACCTGATCGAATACTATTTTAATTCCGAAGAAATAAGCGAAATCTGGATTACCTTTCCTGATCCACACGCACGTGAAGTATCAGAACGGAAACGGCTTACCTCGCCACAGTTTATCAACTATTATCGCAAAATACTCAAACCCGGAGGTATTATCCACCTAAAGACAGACAATATCATCTTGTTGGAATACACACTTGATGTGATCAGGGATCATGGCCACGAGCTTATCGAAGTAAATTACGATGTTTACGCTGGTGGTATAGATAATGAACTTACTCAAATTCAGACCTATTACGAGAAAATGTGGCTCAAGCATGGAACGAAAATCAAGTATTTAAAATTCAGGTTAAATCCTATTCTCCTGCCATGAAAGATTCGTTTTTTGAAAAAGTGTATCAGGTAGTGGCTGAAATACCTTTTGGCCGAATCACGACCTATGGTGCTATTGCCGAATATCTGGGAAGCAAAGGGGCAAGCAGGATGGTGGGATGGGCACTCAATAACACGAAAAAGTTTCCAGGCACCCTCCCGGCACACCGTGTGGTAAATCGAAAAGGATTGCTCACGGGAAAACGGCATTTCGGGGGAAGCCGGTTAATGGCGGATTTGCTGCAAAGTGAAGGGATTGAAATAAAGGGCGATCAAATTTTGAATTTTAAGGAAAAACTTTGGCTCCCTGAAGACAATCAATAAAAGGATTTGTATCTCAAAACGATCCCTGGTGTCTGAAATTCACCTTTTTCCAAATCTTTAACCCTACTCTAAAATGAGATTTAAAAAAAAGTTGACTTGTTTAACGCGATTTTTAATCTACACTAAATTAGGGAAGTCATCAAAGAAATCAGCTCTCCTTTGAAATAATACCTATTTTTGTACCATCACAAAATTTAATTATTATTAAATCTAAATAAGAATAGTAATGGCAATCACAGAACAACAGGTGATCAATGCGTTGAAGCAGGTAATATACTTTGCAAAGCAGAATAACATTGTAGACCTTAACATGGTTGATGACCTCGTGGTAAATGAAAACGAAATCAACCTTAGCGTCATCTTTCCAAAGTTGGCCGACCAATCGGTTAATATTGTTTCGAATTCAATAGTGAAAACTCTAAAGGGTGAGTTTGGTGAGCAAATAACCATTAAAGTGACTCCTGTAGCAGAAAAAGACCGGGGATTAGGTCCTTTATCAGGGGTTAAAAATATAATCGCGGTTATTGCCGGAAAGGGTGGTGTTGGAAAGTCGACTGTTGCAGCCAACCTGGCGGTGGCCTTAGTAAGGGCAGGTCATTCGGTTGGTATTCTTGATGCTGACATCATGGGGCCTTCGGTACCCATTCTGTTTGGTGTTGAAGGAGAACAACCCGGCATTATTGATCGTCAGGGTAAATCGTACATGGTGCCCCTTGAAAAATATGGCGTCCGTATCCTGTCGCTTGGTTTTTTTGTTAAATCCGATCAGGCACTCATGTGGAGAGGTGCGATGATTAACAAAGCCTTTAACCAGCTGATGACGGATGCAGAATGGGGCAACCTTGATTTTCTGGTCATCGACATGCCCCCCGGAACCGGCGACATTCAACTAACGCTCGGACAATCGTATAAGGTAAGGGGAACTGTCCTGGTCACGACACCACAACGCATAGCCATTGCCGATGTAAGAAGGGCTGCCCTCATGTGCCGTCAGGACAAACTGACCATTCCACTTCTGGGTATTGTGGAAAACATGGCCTATTTCATTCCACCGGATGCCCCTGAAAAAAAATATTACATTTTCGGGAAAGGCCAGACGGAATTGCTTGCAGCCGAATTAAAAATCCCGGTGTTGGGCAGTATTCCAATGGTTGGGGCCATTGCCGAATCGGGCGATTCAGGCAATCCAATTGCCCTTGATGAAAACTCTCCCATTGCCCAAACATTCGCCCAACTGGTGATCAATCTGCAAAATGAACTGATAAATAATTAAACATACCACCAAAACCATTGTATCATGGATAGTAAAGAAGAAATGAACCAAAAAGTGCTAAATGTGCTTGACCAGGTAAGGCCCTATCTACAGGCTGACGGGGGGGATATCAAATTTATTGGTCTCACCGATGATCTCGTCGTAAATGTGGAACTTACCGGTGCCTGCGGATCGTGCGCATTCAGCACGATGACATTAAAAAATGGGGTAGAAGCTACCTTAAAAAGAGTAATCCCTGAGATTAAAGAAGTGGTGGCCGTTAATCTGGCCATCTAATCAAAAATTAAATTGAATGATGTCCTTAAGTGGCTTGGTTAAGAGAGATAACGGGCCACGATGGGCATTCGCCTTCCCATGCCAAAAGCTTTACCTGTTACCCTAAGTATGGGCGGGGTTTGGTAACGCTTGTATTCGTTCGTATTTACGAGTTTTAGAATCCACCGTACCAGTTCCTGATCAAATCCCATGGCTATAATTTCCTTCGGGCCTCTGCGCTCCTCAATATATTGATACAGAATTTCATCCAACACTTCGTATTCAGGCAAAGAATCTGAATCTTTTTGATCGTGACGCAATTCGGCCGATGGAGGTTTTGTAATGATGTTCTCGGGGATAACCTCCTTATTTCGGTTGATGTAACGCGCCAATTGAAACACCTTTGTTTTATACACATCACCAATCACCGACAATCCACCATTCATATCTCCATATAAAGTTCCATAACCCACCGCAGCTTCGCTTTTATTACTGGTATTCAGCAAAATATAACCAAACTTATTTGATAAAGCCATCAGGATCACTCCCCGGACACGGGCCTGAATATTTTCTTCCGTAACATCGGAAGGTAAATTCTTAAAAAAAGGAGCCAGTGTTTCTTCTATCGCGATAAAACCATTCTCGATAGGGATTGTATCATAAGGCATACCCACATTCAGTACAAGTTCTTTGGCATCATCTACTGAATGCCCGGTTGAATACCTGGAAGGTAACAATACGTTGTACACATTGTCGGCCCCCAGCGCCTCGGCAGCCAATACGGACGTTACCGCCGAATCGATGCCTCCTGACAGCCCGACAATGGCTTGTTGGAAACCCAGTTTTCCAAAATAATTCCGGATCCCCATCACCAGGGCATCATGAATGAGTGCTATTTCATCGACCTGATCTGGTTGTAGCATAGGAGACCTGGCATCCAGGTGATCCATATCAACCACTCGAAAATCTTCTTCAAAATAGAGGAGTTCGTGAACCAGGTTTCCGTGGCCATCCATTACCAGCGAGCCACCATCGAATAACAACTCTGTTTGCGCCCCCACATGATTTACGTAAACCAATGGTACTTTATACCTGACTGAATTTTTCTGTAGCACTTCTTTTCGCTCCCGGGCTTGGGCGTAATTAAACGGGGAGGCCGCAATGTTGATGATCATTTCCGGAAGCTGGCATTTAAGCTCTTCCATGGGATTGGCGATGTACAAAGGATTGTCATGCACATTCCACAAATCTTCGCAGATGGTCAGAGCGATGCGTTTACCTTGATACTTAAGGACCTCAAAATTCCGGTTGGGTTCAAAATACCTGTATTCGTCAAAAATATCGTAGTTGGGCAACAGTGTTTTATGAACCAGTTGCTGTAGCCGGCCTTTTGCCAAAAATGCTGCCGAGTTGAATAATGGTTTCCCCTTAGGTGCATGGTTGTATGTAGGTAATCCGACAATAACCCCTATTCCGTTACAAACGGGAGCAATTTTTTCGAGGGCCACCTGACATTGGTCGACAAAATCGGTAAAGTCGAGAAAGTCGCGCGGAGGATATCCAGAGATGGCCAGCTCGGCAAATACAACTATATCTGCACCCTGATCTTTGGCCCGCCGGATCGAATGCAAAATCTTGTTTACATTGCTATCGAAGTTTCCTATGTGGTAATTTAGTTGTGCAAGGGCAATTTTCAATGTTAAATATTTTAGTTCTCAAAACAAGTTAAAAAAGGATGGCCAAATTGAGTTCGATAAAGTTATTCCGGGCCTGATTTTTTTCATCAGGGTTCAGTGCGTTATCCCCTTTTAGCACATTGCTAAATGCATTGTCGTATTTTATCCCGGTGCGTAAATAGGTGTCGCCATGTAGTGGGATCTCGACTCCGGCTCCTAAAATCAAAGAAGCACGCATAAACCGCATATCCCTGGTGATATTTTGATTGCTGGTTTCCGGTTCATAACTGTCGGTAGCTAAGAATGAATCATTTCCCTTGGCCGAAAGCAGAAAACCCAAACCAAAACCAACCTGGCCATAGTACCTAAGCCCTTTTATTTCGTTGGTTTTCATGGTAAATGACAAAGGCAATTCGATATATTTCGCATGATACTTCCGGGTCAATACACCTTCCATCTGTTCAACCGACATGGCAGGATATTCAAGTTTTCCATTGAGAAAAACCACATCGAAGCCTGTGGTAAATGCGTAATTTTCCATGAGATACACATCGGCTACGAAGCCCCATGCAGCACCAACATGGGCTCCATGGTTTATAAAATGATCATCGCTACTATTAAACCATCCCAGGTTTGCCGCGGCTTTAAAACCAAACTGAAAGGGTTTGTGCTGGGCCTGAACCACACCTACGGACAACATCATACATATTAAAATAGCTTTTTTCATGTTTATGTAACTTTAGACAAAGATAGGATTTCAAATAAAATCTGACTTAATTAAACAATATTTAATTACCTTTGATTAATCAACTTAAAAAAGAAACCATGAAAAAACTGATTATTTTAACCGTGGCCTTGTTCGCATCGGGAGTGATGTTCGGCCAATTTCACTTTGGACCTCAAATTGGATTCACCTCCTCAAAACTCACCACCAACCAGAATGACATTAAGACCTCTTTTAAAAGCAACTTCGTTTTTGGTGCTTTTGTTCGCCTGGGCGAAAAAATTTATGTTCAACCCGAAATCAACTGGCTTACCCAGGGTGGCATCTGGAAAGACAAAGTGACCAATGAGGAAGTCGAGATGACCTATAAAACCATTCAAATACCGGTGAGTGTAGGATATAGACTCATCGATATGAAAGTAGTAAATGTCAGGGTATTTGGTGGTGTGGCTGCCAATATTGCTACCGACAAAAAGATGAAAATAAACGACATCACCGAGCCAATAAAAGACGCTGACTGGAGTAACATGGTATGGCAGTATCAGGTGGGTGCCGGTGTGGATGTGCTGATGTTTGCCCTGGACATCAAATACATGGGTGGATTAAACAACCTCTATAAAGGTGACGTTCAGTTTGATGGCAAGACCCTTTCAACCAAATCGAACCTGTTTATGGTTACCCTTGGCTGGAAGATTTTCTAATCAGGAATACCCTGTTTTGTAAAAGGAAATGTCAGTACTTTTGTTCTGACATTTTTTTTTGACCATGAAGATTTTAAAAAGTACTTCCATTGCCATTTTTTTGATATTGATAACGGCCTGTAACCGCAGCTCATCGGAACAGTGGGTCGTCCCCGATGACCAGAACCAACAAATTACGGTTTCCATTCATCGCTACGGAGAGAAACTTTTTTCACTCGACACCAGCAACCTGCTGCAAGAACTAAAAGGCATTCAACCCGAATATCAGGCGTTTTTAGGAACTGATTTTGCTGATCACGATCAATTCATGCAGTTGTACCAGTTTGTAACCGACACGCAACTGATTTACCTGAGCAAGAAAACACAAGAGGTTTTTCCTGATCTTCATTCATTGGAAACAGAAATTTCCAAGTCGTTCAGCCGTTTTCATTACTTTTTTCCAAACATTACCCTCCCTTCGGTGTATACTTATATCTCGGGTATGTATTACGAGCAACCTGTGGAAGTGAATGACGAGCTGATGGTAATTGCCCTGGATGATTACCTGGGGTCTGATTTCGAACTTTACCGAAAACTGGGACTGCCGCATTATCGCACCCTGCGTATGACCCCTGATTATGTGACCATCGATGTGATGAAAGCCCTATACAACGGGGGTATCAATCCGCAATTCACACAAAAAACACTGCTCGACCGGATGGTTGGTGCCGGAAAACTGATGGTATACCTTGACGCCGTTTTGCCACAGGTGGCCGACTCGCTTAAAATTGGATATACGAGTGCCCAATGGAAATGGATGGAAGAAAACAAAGAAAACGTGTGGGCTTTTCTGGTCAAAAACCAGCTCTTCTATTCGTCAGATTACGATACACAGACAAAACTAATTCAGGAAGCCCCCTTTACCACCGGGTTTTCAAATGAATCGGCGCCACGCGTCGGGATCTGGCTGGGCTGGCAAATCGTTAAAGCCTATCACGAAAATTATCCGGAAGTATCACTAAGTGAGCTTATTTTAAACTCAGATACACAGGAAATTTTGCAAAAATCGGGATATAAACCCTGAGATTGGCATCCTCTTCATCAACAATTTCAATTTGTTATTCATCCCGACTATAAATTGTCCTGCCATTTAAATTCCTGATATCTCTGTAATTATTCTTCAAAATTCCTTCAAATTGAGCTATTTGTGTTGCCGAGGCAGAGATTTCATTTTTTAAAACATACCAGTTTACAACTTCAGAACAGGGTGGTGTGGTTAGCGATCCACTATAATGATAAAAGCTTTTATTTTCAGGTAACAGGCCTGCCAGATTAATTTCGGTGGTGTCGGTATAGGTTCCCTTTTCGGTTGGGAAATGAGCCAGAAATTCCGTAAAGAGCTCATTTTCTTCTCCCGGCTCAAAAAATACTCCTACAACGGCATAATCTGTATCGGATGCTTTGTGCACGAAATGAACTTCTAAGGAATGGTATGATCCGTCAACCTGGTGTTCGCTCTTAGCATGATAATGAAATTGCAACAGTTGATAGGTTTTTGTGCCGATTGTTAGTTCGCTGCCTGCTTCGCAAACAAATTCGATGGTATGACCGTTATTCTCAATTTCGGTGGTTGTTGAAGAATAGTTAAAATCCAATCCGGGTAAAGTTAAGTCAGGTATGGCACCGGAAATATTGATCGGTGATTG
>PCUL01000028.1:37500-41016 GCA_002771745.1 Bacteroidetes bacterium CG18_big_fil_WC_8_21_14_2_50_41_14 | reverse complement strand
TTTTACAGCTTGAAATGCTGAAGGCAATAACCGCAAAGGTGATTAAAAAATAGTAGTTTTTCATGAGTTTAAATTTAGTATTGTTTATTAGTAAGCGGCAATAATAATAAAAATTTGATTAACCAACCAGTGAATTATCCATCACACCATTAACGGGCGAGCAATCGAGTAGGCAATTCTCCTAAACGGGCGTGCATATACTTTGTGGCGGACTTCAAAAGACAAATCTTTCTATCCACGATGATTTATATTTGAAACTAAAATACTCATTTTCATAACGTAACCCGCCATAAAGTATTATGCATTGTTATGCATAGGCTTTATTTAATATAATGGTTTAAACTCATTAATCGAATCTATTATTGTCTCGACCAATTTTTCATTGTCTGAATATTTTGAGATTTTCCAGAGAATATCATCAATCTTTTCCAAATTTATCATTTTAGTACCATCTTTTCTAAAAATACTAAAGCTCTCATTTGGTAAGTCGTTTTTATAATTTACTGATTTAAGAATATTTCCATTATCATAGTAAAAAGTCCATTTACCAGTTTTTTTATCATTCTCATATTTACCTTTAGCATTTATAAAATAGATATTTCCTGGGATCTTACTTTGGATTTCTTCTGCTTGAATATGGTAGCGTTTATCGCCAAAGGAGGTATCAAGCGTTTTACTTTTAATTATCCTTAATCCTTCTGTTTCTCCAGTTTTTAATGGTCTGTAGTTTATTGTTGCAAATGTATACCAGTGGCAGTCAACATTTGCCTCATCGTCAAATCCGCTTGCACATTCAGAAATGATTAAATCTTTTTTTATACCGTATTCAATCCAGTCACCAGTTTTTTTATTATTATCATCAAAGTGGTTGAATTTATCTCCACGAAGCAAGATGCAATCTTTCTTTAGATAAAGTGTGTCATTCTGAGATTTTGCTATATATGAGAATAATACTAAAATTATAATAAATATTTGCTTCATCGAAGTGTCTTTTTTAGCTTATGCATAACGAGCGTATAAACCCAACTCTAGTAGTTATTTATCAATTACCTTATTTTTTAACTTCTTTATAATTAATAACCTACCCCTTTTCAATCGTTTATAATTAGTTAAATCGGTTTCTTTCTACTTCATTGTAATTGGATCATCCGGTGTTTGGTGGTGTAAATCTAGGTATTAATTTTATCGGTTTTACATTGGGGGGTAAGAATTGATGGAGTTGTTTGCCAGGTTTGCTTTGAATGGGTAGCGATGGATTGTATTGGGGTCGTTATTTTGCTTAGAATTTAAGCATCTAAAAGATGAATCATCGGTCCTGCTACCGGCCTGGAAAAACCACAGACTCCTTTTATTTACCGAAATGAAGGGGATGACTACCAGGTCAGGGGTTTGGTAAATGATTGTTGGATAAGACGACCCGAATACCGCCCAATTCATCGCGTACATTTACCCGTGACAACGGATGTAACTCAACGTGGAAACATCGACGGTCGCTGTGCGCCGTTCAGAATCGTACTTATTGGGGCAAGTAGTTTTTAAACTTTTTTCATTTTTGGATTTTGTCTATTGTCAAAGAAGTCAAGTAGAATTATTGTTTCTCCTTTAATCCTATAAAAAATGTTTATTTGCTTGACTATAGTAAAACCTCTTATACCTTTTTCATTATTTTCAATTGATCCAATTTCAGGAAACTCTGATAAAACATCTAAAAAATCATACACCTTTTTGACAAAATTCTTTGTTACTTGTTCACTCCAATTTGTCATTAAATACTCAAGAATTTTATCAAATTTTCTATCAGCTCTTTTTGACCACTTTATGTTTAAAGCCATTTACGATGCTTTTTTCTCATTACGTCATTATCAATCAAATTATCAGGGTTCTCGCTCTCTTCAAAGGCGATCAATAATTCCTCTTGCTCTTTTTTGTCCAACCGTCCCCACAATTGTCCATCTTTTGTTACTGTCTTTGATTTAATAATATCGTAAAAACTCACTAAAATGTTCTCATTGTCAATACTATCAATCAAATTATGAAAATCCTTTTTTAATTCTGTCGTATTCATAATTTTAATCTTTTTACAAATTTACTGATTTTATCAATTATATCCAGTTTTTTTCAATGTGCCCTACCATCTTCTATACACGTTGTGTTTATGCATATGATATCTCAATTTGTTTTTTCGCGTAACTGCCTGATGTAACGACACCATACAAAGTTCGGCTTTTGCTTTTTGTGCCAACAACCCTCCTTTATTTATTTTGCTTTAAATTTCCAAATACGATTCCACTAAAGTAATCTATTGATCCTAATGACAGTTAAAAAAAATCATTTCCATCTAGCTTCATGTTCAAAAAAAATTCCGTTATGCCGACAGGTCCTCTGTAAGGAGCGGCACATACCAATTAGAATTGATAGAATGCCTGTGCCAGAACGGGGTATGTATTTTTATGAAGAAGTTCAGTTTCTACTTATCAGCATAATGGTCATTATATCAATAATATACCTATTTATAAACGACTATAACCATTTAAACTCGTAAATAAATGGTTATTAACCGAATAAAATTTGATGGAGGTAGTATTTTAGCTCCATCAATTGTTAGTTAAACCCATTATTTAACCTTTAAATTTTACTGTTATGTCAACATTGAGAAATTCCGTACAACTGATTGGCCGTTTGGGCAACGATCCTGAGATCAACAATTATGGCGAAAACAAAACCAAGGCACGCTTTTCCGTAGCCACGTCCGATTATTACACCGACAAAAACGGACAGCGCGTGGAGGACACCCAATGGCACAATGTAGTGGCCTGGGGACCCGTGGCACAGATCGCCGAGAAATACCTGAAAAAAGGCCACGAAACAGCCATCCTGGGTAAATTAACCCACAGTGATTATACCGATAAAGAAGGCCAAAAGCACTATGTTACTGAGGTGGTGGCTTCCGAAATTTTGCTGCTTGAAAAGAAAAAGTAGTTTTAAGCCTGTTTGAACGAGCCATGGTTCATTTATTCATGGCTCGTTTCAGCTACTTCGGTGTAGTGAAAAAAGCTAAAATTGACTTTCCCGTATTTGCGGAGTGAATGAAAATAGGGGCTTTCCGAAAAATTCACTGATTTTGGATGTTCAATAATGAGCCAGCCATCTGGTTTAAGTCGGTTGTGTTTAAAAACCAATTGTTGAATTTCAGGAATATTGTCCAGGGCGTAAGGTGGGTCTGCAAATATCACATCATAAACCTGGGTTCCGGTCTTCAAAAACCGGAACACGTCTGACTGAATCACTGTAAGCTGATTCATTTCAAAATCGTGGGCAGTCTGACGGATGAATTTAACACAGGCAAAATGCTGCTCAACGGCCAACACTTTTTCTGCACCGCGCGACACAAATTCATAGGCAATATTGCCAGTCCCGCTAAAGAGGTCAGCAACGGTCTTATCATTCAAATTAACGATATTGCCAAGGATATTGAAAAGGCTTTCCTTCGCCAAATCGGTGGTCGGCCGAACGGGC
>PCUL01000028.1:29033-37470 GCA_002771745.1 Bacteroidetes bacterium CG18_big_fil_WC_8_21_14_2_50_41_14 | reverse complement strand
TCTCGATAAACTTAAAATGTTTGATATACCTGAAAATCATGTCGTAATTGGGACTTGTTTTATCGATTTTCCCCATCATGATCAGGTTAACATTTTCCGGGTTTAATGAAAGCTGCTCGATGCTGAGCAACAGGAAGTAAATAAAATCTTCCTTGGTATTGAATAAAAACTGGTTATAAAAATGGAGTGTTTTTTGGTTGAAATGTACCAGATCGAAGCTGTTATCCTGTACATTGATAAACAGGGTGTTGACATCGAGTTTATTTTTGAAATTGGCTGAAAGACCTTCAATCATGGCCGTTGAAAAATGCAATATACGCGCATTGGCCCAAAAATCTTTTACCTTTTCCACAAGCGGGTTTGACGCGTAATACACCATGCAGGCTCCAATGTTCTTCAATTGATCGTATACGATACGCGAGTTCTCCTGAAAAGGATGATTAAATCCAAGGTATAGGTTTTTGTGGTTTTGATCGAATAAGGGCTGAGGAACCAGCGTTGCATACCTGTTCTGAATCAGCACGGTAACTTCCTTAAATGGAAATGCAAACCAGGGTTGTTGATTTAGAATTTGTCCGAAAAGTGACGGTAGCTGTGCGTAATTGTCAACGTTCGGAAAATGATAGGATTGAAGCCCGATAAATTTGTTCTTGTCTGGATTAAAGATAGAAAAAACAAGTCCATGCAAGTCGATCTGCATGGACAAACTATAATTTCTAGTATTCGACTCTTTAAAAGACTTGTCGAGATGGTTGATATAGGGTGTTAACCGGATAGACATCAAGAAAATCCGTTATTCCCAATTCCCATCTGTTGAAGGTTCGACTAATGATCCAACTTTAAGTCCGGGATATTTATCGATGTCCTCAAATTTAGCATTCAGGTTAATAATGGACTGCTCATCCATACCTTTAAGGTAAGCAGTAAATGGCGCTTTTGCCTCAAATACATGTACTTTTACTCCCCCTCTTTCGGTGGTATCGGCTTTCATTTCAAAAAACTCTCCACCTGAATAAGGAATGGTTTTGAAGGTGGTAAATGAGAAATTCTTGATTTTGCTAAATAGGGAGTCGGCTACATTAATGAATCCAACTGTATCGCTAATTGTTCGCGTGTAGGTGGTGTCAGTTGGATCAGGAATGATTTTAACCACCGGTATTTCAGCGACTTTCAAAAAGCTGATCAGCGTATCAAAACTCGTGGCATAGCTGCCTTTAAGTTGTTTATAAATCACCTGTGAGCTCCTGATATCTTTTAATTTTTGAATCACCATTTTTTCGCGGGAAGATTTTTCTTTTTTAAACCTAACTGGTTCCATGATGCTTTCATAAACCAGATAACCTAACCCAATAATGATTACAGCTAAAATTACTTGAACAATCTTTTTCATATAATTAAATAATTTGATAGCAAAAATAGATATTAAAACGGAATAGGTGGATATTTCGTGTTAATAATTTTAAACTTTTATATGTTTAAGTTATCTGATCACCTCATTTAACGCACACGGCCTTAACCAATCAATTGATTGAACTTCGGGATTTCGTTTAAAAACAAGAAGGTTTCATTTTGATGATCAATCTTACAGCAATAATGTTGAGCGCCATTGCTGATGACCAAATAGTTTACTTTAAGGTTAAGGTTATAGCGTCCGGCCTGTTCCATGGTTTTTTGAGAAAGTGCTATGGTCGGGGCTTTAAACTCAATCAACATCACGGGGACTCGAAGTTGATTGTACACCACTGCATCAAATCGTTTCGACAGTCGATTAACCAGAATTAATTTCTCCACAGCGATGAGCGACTGCGGATACCCTTTTTCTGTTACCAGGTAGTTTAAAAACTGCTGACGAACCCATTCCTCAGGAGTTAAGGCTACGAATTTTTTTCTCCAATAGTCAAAAATTTCTTCCTTGCCCTCCTGATTGGTACGGATATTAAACTTGATTTCATTCAACGCCATAATCCCTCTCTTTGCTCTTAATTCGATGTAAAACTAGATTAAAAATTGTAATTTTGCCTAAAAGTATCATATGATTGAAAAACAGGAAATCGTAGAGAACTGGTTACCAAGATATACGGGTTTACATTTAGGTGGATTTGGTAAATATATACTGCTCACAAACTTTAAGCAGTACCTCGAACTTTTTGCCAAATGGAATGGTGTGAATATAGTGGATGATAAAAGTCCCATGCCGTGTGCCACTTCTGGTGATATCACCATGATTAACTTTGGTTTTGGAAGCGCTAATGCTGCCACCATCATGGATTTATTAAGTGGTATTGAGCCACATGCCGTTTTGTTTCTGGGCAAATGCGGCGGTTTGAAAAGGAAAAACGAAGTGGGCGACCTGATCTTACCCATTGCAGCCATCAGGGGTGATGGAACCTCCGATGATTACCTGCCGTCAAAAGTGCCGGCACTCCCGGCATTTAGCCTGCAAAAAGCCATCTCGACAACCATCCGTGAATTTAAACGCGATTATTGGACAGGTACAGTTTATACAACCAACCGCAGGGTTTGGGAACATGACGAAAAATTTAAAAAATACCTCCGCAAAACACGGTCGATGGCAGTGGATATGGAAACAGCTACCATTTTTACCGTAGGTTTTGTAAATGAAATTCCCACGGGAGCCTTACTTCTTGTCACCGATCAACCCATGATACCTGAAGGGGTAAAAACGATGGAAAGTGATAAAAAAGTGAACGAAAACTGGGTGGAAGACCACATTCGGATTGGTATCGAATCGCTTAAACAACTTATTAATGATGGCGTTACTGTAAAACACTTGAAATTCTAGCCTTGAAATACGACGAGATCATTCGGAATATCGATCATAAAATCTTTGCCCCGGTTTATTTTTTGCATGGTGAAGAAGCCTGGTACATCGATCAGCTCACAAATCTGATTGAGAACAATGTGCTCGATGAGGGTTTGCGCGACTTCAATCAAAAGGTTGCCTATGGATACGACCTTTCAGCCAGGGAAATTGTTGACATAGCCCGTCAGTTTCCGATGATGGGTAATTTTCAGGTGGTGATTATAAAAGAAGCACAGGAACTAAAGTCATGGGATGAAATTGAAACTTACCTCGATAATCCGCTTAAAACGACCATTTTAGTGCTTGCTCATAAACATAAAAAAATAGACAAACGAAAGACTTTTTATAAAAAAATAAATGCTTCTGCACATGCAGTTGTTTTTGAGTCGGAAAAAATAAAAGAAGCCAAGGTGCCTGATTTCATCCGCGGGCTCATCAAGCAGAAAGGGTATGATGTGCATACTGCGGCCATGCAGCTGTTGGCAGAATATCTTGGTAACGATTTGAGTAAAATCAATAATGAAATTCAAAAACTCATCATCAGCATTCCTCCCGGGTCGCTTATTACCGAAGACCACATTGAGCAAAATATTGGTATCAGCAAGGACTTCAATATCTTCGAGTTACAGAAAGCGCTCATCCAACGTGATGCACTAAAAGCACAGCGTATAGTGAATTATTTTGAGTCAAATCCAAAGGAAAACCCGTTGCGGATGCTTACCGTGATGCTACATAATTACTTTATTAAGGTATTCCTTTATGCACAGCTTCACGGACAGCCACAAAACGCAATTGCTTCTGAATTAGGCATTCCTCCATTTGCAGTTTCGGAATACGCAAGTGCAGCCAGGGTTTTTACTCCCACCAAAGTGAAACAAATACTCAGCTCCATCCGGCAGCTCGATCTGAAGAGCAAGGGTGTCGACAGTACCGATTCGTCAGGCTACAACGATCTAAGGGTGCTGATTTACAAAATAATAAACTGATAGTGTTATTTAGTTATTCTAAAACAAGAAACCAGACAAACCCATAAGGTTCCAATACAATTTGATTGTCGGGGTCTTCCACACGCATTCCTTTTGGAAAAAGAATGGCCATGTCCTTTTCCGGAATGGGGTTCTTTAGTTTTATTAATTTATCTGATAAGTTATTAATAATGAGCAGTTGTTCCTTATGGTAAGTCCGGTAATAGGCCAACACCCCGGGGCAATCATGTCCTTCATGGTTTTGTAAATCGACAAATTGTGTATCGCCACGACCAAAGGCTTTTTGTTTTTTTCGGTTATTCAACATGCCGAAAATTAATTCAAAAACCCTAAAATGAAAATTGTTTTCATCCGACAAGTCTGCTTCCAACTGATCCCAATCGATACGTCCACGAACAAGAAAGCGGGTATCGTCTTTACCTGTAAGCCTGATTTGTTCATTATAATAGGTCTCATCGTTCAATTTCCCAAACTCATCGCCATAATATATCACCGGGGTTCCTGTTAATGTAAGCATCAGCGAATAACTCAGCGCAATTTTGTCAGGGTTCCGTTGCATCAACTCCGACAGGCGTGCCGATATTCCTTCTCCCAGGCGAAAATCCCATTTTGGATCGAGACAATACCGGGAATGAATATATTGCCGGTCTTCTTCGCTTACATAAACCAACTCCAGGCTGAGTTCATCGTGCACACGCAAAAAGGTCATCCATTGGTTCTCCTCATTTATTTCAGGTGTAACCTCGCTGCTCAGCGTTTGTTTTATTGGTGTACCATTTTGCATGGCAATGGCCTTAAACATCATGGGCATCAACGGAAAGTGATAGGCTGCATGGCATTCGTCACCGCTCCCTAAATATTTAACCACTTCCTTGGGTTGCTGGCACGCTTCAGCCAAAAGCAAGGTGCCGGGTTTAACATAATCCAATACTGCCCTGAAAAATTTTACAATAACATGGGTGTTGTCCAGATTCTCACAACTTGTGTGGTCTTCTTTCCAAAGGTAAGGGATGGCGTCGGCACGGAACCCGTCAGCACCCATCTCTTGCCAATACAGGAGATTCCTGGTCATGGCCAGCAGCACTTCGGGATTGCGGTAGTTTAAATCGGGTTGAAAACTAAAAAATCGGTGAAAATAGTATCGATCGCCCAGCTTTTCCCAGTTAGAGTCTTCGATGCCTTTGAACAGAAGCCTTGCTTCCAGGTACTTATCTGGTTGGTCGCGCCAGATATAGTAATCACTAAAACTATTGGGAGTGGTTTTTTGCGATTCAATAAACCACGGATTTTGATCGGAAGTATGATTGATGGCCACATCAAAAATCACCTTAATATGGTGGTTGTGTGCAGCCTTTAAAAACCCCTTAAAAGCAATGGCTTGTTCTTCTTTAGAAGCCGATTCGGACATGCCAAGCAAATCGGGTCTTATGCGATCGTAGTTTTTAATATCAAACCCGGCATCTCGCATAGGCGAATCCAGTATGGGCAACAACCATAAACAGGTGATGCCCAGATCTTGCAAATAGTCCATCTTATCGATCAACCCATCGAAATTGTTATTGAACAAATCCACGTAAAGTGCATATACTGTAGCATCCTTATACCAATCCTGGGCCTCGTCTGAGGCAACACCAGGGGTTAGCCCTGATAAAAATTCTTCAAGTCGGGTAAGTGGAGTCTCAGGATAAAGTGTTTGCCAATATTTGACTAGTATGGATTTATTGGTCATTGGATGATTTTTTTATAGGCAAATGTACTTCGTTTTGTCATTTGGCCTGCCCCTGGCAAGCTATTGAATTGGTTATAAAATAATGGTTATTCCTGGATAGAATGATTTACTTTAAATCAATCGTTTGCAGGACCTATTTCATTTAGGTTAAAATGAGCAGTTTTTTTAATGAATTCCCTATTTTCGTTGTCAATCATTTTAGGAAGTCGTTATGCAATGAATAATTGGATTATTTTTGGGTATTTATCCATAGAAGCAATTGATATGCGTTGTTCTTTTATTAAAATCCATTCAAAACAATTCACACCCTGGCTGCTTGCTATATTCCTGATTTCGGGGTTTACCGCACAAACTCAGAAAGTAGAATTAACCCGCATCGATCCTCCTTTTTGGTGGGCAGGCATGAATAACCCGAACCTGCAACTCATGGTGTATGGTGAGCAAATTTCGAAAACCATACCTGTTATTTCTTATGATGGAATACAGATCAGGGAATTAATTCATGTTGAGAGTCCAAATTATCTGTTTATCAATCTGTTGTTTTCACCAGAAGTAAAACCGGGTATGATGAACATCGAATTTCAGGAAAATGGCAACACTAAAGCTTCCTGCCGGTATGAAATAAAACAAAGGAAAACCGATCCAACCCGGTTTCATGGATTTGATAACTCGGATGTCATCTATCTGTTGATGCCCGACAGGTTTGCCAATGGCGATCCATCAAACGATGATGCTCCCGGCATGACAGAAAAGGCCGACCGGAAAAACCCGAACGGTCGTCATGGAGGTGATATCAAAGGAATTACAAACCATTTCGATTATTTAAACGAATTGGGCGTAACGGCCATCTGGACGAATCCCATGCTTGAAAATAACATGCCCGCCTTTTCGTACCATGGCTATGCAATTACTGACCTTTATATGATCGATCCACGTTTTGGAACCAATCAGGATTACGTGAACATGGTAGACGAAGCGCACAAAAATGGACTCAAGGTACTCATGGACATGGTTTTTAACCACCTGGGAACCGAATATTACTGGAAAAACGATTTGCCCATGCAGGATTGGTACAACCAATGGCCCGAATTTACCCGTTCCAACTACCGGGGCGGAGTGGTTTCGGATCCGCATGCCGCCAAAGCCGATTATGATATCATGGTGAGGGGCTGGTTCGATACTTCCATGGCCGATCTCAATCAACATAACCACCTGTTGGCGGAGTTTCTCATTACAAACAGTATTTGGTGGATTGAATACGCCGGGTTGGATGGCATCCGTCAGGATACCTATCCCTATCCATATAGCGATTTCATGGCACTCTGGATGAAAAGACTCCTGGAGGAATATCCGTACTACAATGTGGTAGGCGAAGTATGGCTGAGTGACCCCCAGTCCGTGGCTTACTGGGAGAACAATATCATCAATAAGGATGGATATCGTTCTAATTTGACCAATGTGTTTGATTTTCCATTGATGCAGGCCATCAGCAGTGCTTTTAATGAAGAAGAAGGTTGGGATAAGGGAGCAGCGAAACTATGGGATATCATTTCACAAGATTATGTGTACACCGATCCAATGCACTTGGTGACGTTTGCCGATAACCATGATGGCGACCGAATTTATTCGAAACTGGGAGAAGATGACAATAAATTTAAACTGGCCATGACCTTTCTGCTGACCACCCGTGGTATTCCTCAATTATACTATGGATCAGAAATAATGATGACCGGAAAAGAACATAAAGGCCATGGTGACATCCGCAAAGATTTTCCGGGTGGTTGGAGTGACGACACCAGCAATGCCTTTACACGTGAAGGAAGAACCCGGGAGCAAAATAACGCGTTTGATTTTATGAAGAAGCTCTTGCATTGGCGACAAACAAATACCGCCGTCCAATCAGGTAAATTAACCCACTACATTCCTGAAAATGGAATTTATGTTTATTTCCGTTACAACGATGAAGGCTCTGTGATGGTGATGCTTAACAACACCAATGAGGAAAAAACAGTTGATTTATCAAGATTTTCTGAAAACCTGCATGGCTATTCCAAAGGAAGAAGCGTCCTCGACCGGACAGGTTTCGATCAGTTGACAGAAATAAAAATTTCTCCCAAATCACCTTTGATAGTTGAATTGTTAAAATAAATGTATTTGAAATAAATTGTTCATGAAAGTTATAAGTAACCTGTTTCTTTGTATTGCCGGCCTGTTCATTTTTATTCAAACGGGCTTTTCGCAAGTAGCCTGGTTCATCCCAGATAACCCGCCACCAAATAAGATGGCAATACTGACTTTTAATGCCAAAGCCGGGAATGGCGCTTTGGCAGGTTATCAGGGTGATGTGTACTTCCATACCGGAGTGATTACCAACAAAAGCATCGATGGCGGCGATTGGAAACATGTGGTAGGAAACTGGGGTGAAGCAGATTCCCGTGTAAAGATGACCTCGCTGGGCGATGATCTCTATCAGGTTAAATTTGTAATCAACGATTTTTATGGATTACAACCTGATGAAATTCCACAACAACTTGCTTTTGTCTTCAGAAGCGAAAATGGATCGCATGTGGGGAAAACCAAAACCAACGAAGATATTTTCATTCCCGTAAACGGGTATGTTCTTCCTGTAAAGGAAGCTCCCGAATATGTTTTTGAAAAAAGGGAATATGTGTCGCACTCTCTTTTTGAGCATGTGCTGAAAGTGTTGACCAACCATGGATTAATTACCATTGAGCCGTATAACTCCACCACCATTAAAGTGCAGCATTTTCCAAACAGCGTCGGAGCTAGCTCACCTTCCGATGCGGTTATTCTGGCACCTCAGCCTGTTCATTCCGTTGCCTCTTATGATGATGCCTGGGTAAAACTGATGACCGATTCGCTAACTGTGCTTGTTCA
>PCUL01000028.1:28399-28998 GCA_002771745.1 Bacteroidetes bacterium CG18_big_fil_WC_8_21_14_2_50_41_14 | reverse complement strand
ATTTCAGGCGTGATGATTCGGATGGACTTCGATTTAAAATGGCTGATCACGAACGCTTTTTTGGATTGGGTGAGCGTGCCAATGCACTCAACCTCAGGGGCTCGCGTTACAACTTATACAACCGGCCCAAATACGGATACGAAATCGGTGCTAAAAACCTGAATTACTCCATCCCATTGGTTGTTTCAACCAACCATTATTTGATGTTGTTTGATAATCCTCAGAAAGGATATGCCGATTTGGGCGAAACTGAGCCCGGCATTATGGAATGGGGAGCCATCGGCGGCCCGATGCAGTATTATCTGGTGGTGGGTTTCGACTTCAAAACCATCTCGCATGAATATGCCACCTTAACAGGGTTTCAGCCACTTCCTCCCTTTTGGGCATTGGGAAATCTGCAATCGCGTATGGGCTACAAATCTCAGGTGGAAACCGACTCCATCGTACATTTAATGCAAAAAGAAGATTTTCCAATCGATGCCGTTATCCTGGACTTCTATTGGTTTGGCGACAGCATCATGGGCACCCTGGGCCGGTTGAACTGGTACAAGCCAAATTGGCCCGATCCCAAACAAATGATAGATGGCTTTAAACTCTGG
>PCUL01000028.1:10466-28377 GCA_002771745.1 Bacteroidetes bacterium CG18_big_fil_WC_8_21_14_2_50_41_14 | reverse complement strand
CCGAGCCTTACATCATCGATACCCTTAAGAATTTTAGAATCACCAGTGAGATGGGATTGCTGGCCAGGGACAGCACCGGCAGTACCTATGTGAACGATCAGTTTTATTTTGGTCCTGCCGGACTGATCGACATTTTTAATCCACGGGCCGCTGATTGGTTTTGGAAACAATACAAACCCCAGATAGAAATGGGTGTTGCAGGTTGGTGGGGCGATTTGGGTGAACCTGAAAATCATCCTGCCGATCAGTATCATGTAGTTGGCAAAGCCGATGAAGTTCATAATATTTATGGTCATTACTGGCATAAAATGCTTTTTGAGCATTATCGTGCAGAATACCCTGAAAGGAGGCTTTTCAATCTCAACAGAGCCGGCTATGCCGGATCGCAGCGCTACAGTATTTTTCCCTGGACGGGAGATGTATCGCGCAGTTGGGGAGGCTTGCAGGCACAGCTTCCATTGATGATACACATGAGTTTGAGCGGACTGCCTTTTATCCATTCCGATGCAGGTGGATTTGCACAAGGAACCCGTGATGATGTTTTGTATACCAGGTGGTTACAGATGGCTTGTTTTTCTCCTATCCTGCGGCCGCATGGTTCCGGCATTCCTTCGGAACCAGTTTACTTTAACGACACCACCCGTCAGGTGGTACGCGATTTTATGCATTTGCGATATAGCTTATTGCCCTATATCTACACGCTTACCTTCGAAAGCCATACATTGGGTTATCCTGTTGTTCGACCCTTATTTTATGAGTTTCCGGGAGATACCAATGCCTACAATATAGAGGATGAGTATTTGTTTGGGCCTGATTTCCTGATAGCACCCATCCTGAAACCAGATTTAAAAACCAGACAGGTGTACTTGCCAGAGGGCGATTTCTGGTATGATTTCTGGTTCAATTTACGTGTTAATGGCGGGCAAAGTATCGATGTTCCTGTTGATATTCAAACCATTCCCATCTTCGTCAGGGCAGGATCGTTTATCACCAAAGCCTCACCGGTGAATACAACCAACGACATTTGTACGCAATACCTGGAGGTAGATTATTATCTGAATTCGTATGCAAACATGGATTCCGGATTTGTGTATTTGGATGATGGAGCGCTTTTCGGTGCTTATGAAAAAGGAGAATATCACCTGATGAAATTCAGGGCGAATCAGCAACAAAATGGTGAGTTACTTGAATTTACAGTTTATTCTAAAGGAAAAGGCTACTACAATGAACCTCCCGAATATCATTTAACCCTGAGGGTGATCGGTGGCGAAAAAGAATACCAATCGATAACCCTTGAACAAAAACTTGAAGACGGAACCATTGAGATGGTAGAAATACCAAAAGATCAAATCCAAATAACCAACGAAGGTCCGATGATTTCCTTTACCTGGGGAAGTGATCCTGTGACAATTCGCCTGAAAAAATAGAAACCAACTTTATAGAACATGAAAAATATTTTTTTTATCCGGACAGCAATGGCTACAATTGCAATTTCTACGATGATGTTGCCAGGATGTCAGAACCAAACTCAACAGGTGCAAGAACCACCTAAGGGCGATACCGTACTAACCCATGTTGATTGGAGTAAAAGTGCGAACATTTATGAGGTAAACCTTCGGCAACACACCATGGAAGGGACCATTAAAGCGTTTCAGGCTGATCTTCCCAGGTTGAAAGCCATGGGCGTGGATATCCTGTGGTTAATGCCAATTTTCCCAATCGGTAAGGAAAACCGAAAAGGATCGATGGGAAGTTATTATGCCGTAGCTGATTACACAAAAGTGAATCCCGAATTTGGAACATTGGCAGACATCAAGTCACTTGTTGATGAAGCCCACCATCTGGGGATGTTTGTTATTTTAGATTGGGTAGCAAACCACAGTGCCTGGGATCACCCCTGGGCGAAAAACCACCCTGAGTGGTATAAACATGACTCAACAGGAGCCTTTGTTTCACCCTTCGACTGGACAGATGTAATTGCTTTTGATTACGAGAACCCCGAATTGCGCGACTCGATGATTAGCGCGTTAAAATTTTGGGTTAAGGAAGCTGATGTCGATGGGTTTAGGTGTGATGTGGCAGGTTTGGTTCCTGTGGATTTCTGGAATGAGACCCGCTTTCAGCTTGAACAACTAAAACCAGTATTTATGCTGGCCGAAAACGAAGATGTACCTGCCTTGATGAAAAGAGCCTTTGATATGAACTATTCCTGGAATTTTCATCACATCATGAACCAGATTGCCCAGGGCAAAAAGCCCGCTTCCGAGGTGTGGAAATATGTTAAATCCATGGATACCTTGCACCCCGATGCTTACCACATGCTGTTTATCACCAACCACGATGAAAATTCGTGGAATGGAACGGTTGGTGAAAGAATGGGTGACGCGGGTGATGCCATGGCAGTACTTACTTATACATTTCTGGGAATGCCTTTAATATATAGCGGCCAGGAGGCCGGATTAGACAAGCGGTTGCGGTTTTTCGAAAAGGATACCATTGACTGGAGAAACATTAAAAAAGAAGCCTTTTATACAACGCTAAATCACCTTAAACATAACAATAAAGCACTATGGAATGGTAAAGAGGGAGGTGAAATAATCGCCTTAACCGACAGGAAGGATACGACCATGCTGGCTTTTTTAAGAGAAACAAAAGACAATAAAGTGGTTGTTGTAATGAACCTGAGCGATCTGCCTCAGAAATTTTCGCTTGAACCAGACAGCACTTCAGGAATGTTTTCTAATGCCTTTACAGGAGAAACCATCGACTTGTCGGAAAATCAGTTATTCGACTTAACTCCATGGGGTTATCTCGTATTTGTTTCAAAGGAATAAAACATTTTTGTGATGTCAGTAAATTGCTGACATGGATTTGTTATATTTGTTGGCCGGGTAAAAGGACAATTTCAGCAATTTATTTTTCCGGGCATTTCTTAATAAAACGCCTTATATTACTGAAAACTATTGTAAATAAAGGAGCCCACAAATTGCCTACACACTGAAAAAGTTATGGTTGCTGAGAAATAGTTTTTTTATCGCATAAGGACGATGAGTTTAATTTGATCAAATAATTGATATGAAACGACAAGTAACCATTAAAGATATCGCTGAAAAACTCAGTATTTCAACGTCTACGGTTTCACGAGCGTTAAAAGACCATCCTGATATCAGCAAGAAAACGCGCCAGGCTGTTCAGGAACTGTCCAAGTTGCTTGGGTATAAACCAAATCTTATCGCCCTCAACCTTAAAAACAGTCGGACCAATACTATAGGTCTCATAGTACCTGAGATACAGCACTACTTTTTCTCGACCATTATCAACGGGATTGAGGAGGTGGCCTATCAAAATAACTACAATGTATTGGTGGTGCAATCCAACGAATCGTATCTGAGGGAGGTGCTTAACACCCAAACTCTGTTAGCCAACCGGGTAGATGGAATGTTGGTGTCGTTTTCGAAAGAAACCAAGGATTTTACTCATTTTCAGCAGGTAATAGATAATGAAATCCCAATGGTTTTTTACGATCGTGTTCTAGATGACTTCCATGCCGATTCGGTGATGGTGGATGATTATTCAGGTGCTTATAATGCAGTTACTCACCTGATTAGCAGGGGGTGTAAGCGAATTGCCTGTTATACTTCCCCTCAACATCTCATGCTAAGTCAAAAGCGGCTTGAAGGTTATAAAAATGCCCTTTTACATCACGATATGCTGTATGATAATAATTTGGTGTATGCTTGCGATACACGAGACGCAGCCATGAAAATTTCGGCCAGTATCCTCAAAAAAGTGGATCGTCCTGATGGGATATTTGCGGTAAACGATATGACGGCTGTTGGTGTGATCAAGATGGCAAAAAAGATGGGTATCCGCATTCCCGAAGACCTGAAGATTGTAGGATTCGAAAATAGTAAAAGCGCCGAAATCTGTGACCCTGAATTGTCTTCTGTCGATCAGTTTGGATTTGAACTTGGACGAAAGGCCACGAGTATCTTGCTCGAGCGTATAAAAAGCAACACATTTGACTATGAACCCATTAAGCACGTCTTAAAAACAAAGTTGATTATCCGGGAATCCAGCTAGATGAAATTGTTGTCGTGCCTGTTGTATCAAGTATTTATTTAGGTAACCAAGTTGAAAAAATAATTAAAAAAAAGCCGGCAGATCAATCTGCCGGCTTTTTTTGATGGTAATTTATCCGGTAATAAGAACGGGTTTCTTAAAACACTCTTTCACCTTAATATCCTGTATTTTGAACCAGGTTTGGGTTAACATCAATTTGAGCTTGTGGAATCAACCAAATAGTAGTGTAGGTAGCTGACTGTTCGGGTTTTTCCCAACGGATATTTCCATAGGTACCAAATCTGATCATATCCGTTCGCCGATAACCTTCGGCAAACAATTCCCTTGCCCGCTCATCCAACAGAGATTCCATGGTAACTTCGGTGGCCGGGATAACTCCTGCCCTTGTCCTTACCTGATTTACATACTCAAGTGCTCCCCCGGCATCGCCGGTGCGAAGAAGAAGCTCCGCCTTCATCAGCAGTATGTCGGCATATCTGAAAATAGGTACATCGTTACTTGTATATCGGTCGCTGCCAACGATAAAAGGATATTTCGCTACCCTGGCACCTGCCTGGCGCAAACATTTGGACTCAAGCATGTTAATTTTAGGTGTTAAATTAAGCGGGGCACCATCAGGATCCCTGTAAGTCGGGTCTGCCGGATTAAATTTCTCGAAACTCGGATCTTCAACACGGGTTCCATCATCAAAGTGCTGGAAACCAAACAAAACGCTGTTTCTACGCACATCGTTTGTATCGGTATCGAACAAGTGGAAGAAGCTTTCCTGGGCACATATCCCGTTCCAGGTAGCATCTTCAAACTGGTATTTTGCGGCCAGGTTGTATTGAAGTGTAAACAAGTGAACTTCAAATGCCGCGGCATCAACCTTATCGAAATGCAGACCAAATATATACTCGGGTGAGGTGGTTGCATTTTCTCTGAAATTCGAGAAAAAATCGGATGAAAGGCTGTAACCACCCGTCATGACAGAATCTACTGCAGCCATCGCCTTATCCCATTGGGGAGTCCCTGTGTACACTTCGGCATTAATATACAGGTTGGCGAGCATGGTCTGGGCAACATAATAATTCACCCGTCCAAAATAATCAAGACCGGTACTTTTCGATAAATAAGGCATTACGGCAAGCAGCTCCTTTTCAATAAAGTCGTAAACTTCTTGTCGGGATTTTGTTTCCGGCTTAAAGTCAGCAGGTACATCAAAACTGTCCACGATAGGTACATTTCCATAAATATCAACCAGCCACCAGTAATAAAAGACACTAAGTCCTTTGAGTTCAACAATTGCAGGTGCCGTATCTACACCTTCAAGGGCTTCGAAAGTAAGAATTAAACGGTTACATGTATTTATTCCAAAATACAGTATATTCCATGCTCTTGCCACGTATCCTTCGGTTGGTGTCCATTGTTGACGGTGATATCTGATCCATTCACCTCCATCGTACCAGTCTCCACCTCTTTGTGGAACAACCAACAGGTCGGTGCCGGCATCCATGCCAACCACACCATATTTGTGTCCTACCAACTGGTAAAGATTTGTATAGGCTACCCCGAATCCGTAAATTAAATTTTCAGAGTCGTCAAAAAGGATATCCCCATTGAGGTCAGAATAAACCCTTTCGTCCAATTTGGTGCACGATTTGTTGCGAACCAACAATAAGTGCAGCCACCAGGACTAATTTAATAGTAAAAAATATATTTTTCATCTCTTGATCTGATTTTAATAGTTAAAAAGTAACATTTACATTCAAGGTAAAGCTGCGGGTGGTGAAATAGGTATTTTCCCTGTCGATTCCGGATGCCAATGGATTGTTATTGTCATAGGCATCGCCATACCTGACTTCGGGACTTAAACCTGAGTAGTTGGTGATGGTAAACAGGTTTTGCCCTGAGATATAAGCCCTTACCTTACTCACGTATTTACTTTTAGGGAAATGGAAGTTATACCCGATGACGAAATTATCGAGTTTGACGAAATCGGCTTTTTCCACATGTACGTCTGAGTAGATTGGCCCATCGGTGGCATCTGCAAAATCAAGGGTTTGATTCATACCGTTTTGGATGCCAATTACATTGGGATTGCCATACCGGGCGTTGTTAACATTAATCAAATAATGTCCAAACACACCATGAAGGAAAAAACTAATATCCAGGTTTCCAAAAGTAAAAGAGTTGTTACAGCCAAATTGGAATTTAGGTAAGCCATTCCCCACATTTTGAAAATCTTCAAGCTTAGGGTTCGAAGTAATTCCGGTTGAATCAGTAATTGAAACGTACTGCATGACACCGGCAGTATCTAATCCGATATAAACCGGGGCAATAATCTGGCCGATCACCTCCCCTTTAGTAGCCAGTATCGTTCTGATTCCGGTATAGTATGGTGCCCTAAGGTCACCAAGGTATAATGTACCTTCTGAGGTTGTCAAATCACTGGTTATTTTCACCAGTTTGGTATCAAAATATTTAGTGAAATTTAGATCGGTATTCCAACTGAATTTTTTGGTTTGAATGGCTTTGATATTAAAAGCAAACTCAAGCCCTGAGTTATCCAACTCACCAAGGTTAAGCCACATCCGGTCAGAGGGATACGGAGGAACACGCACTTGTGCGTAAAGAATAAGACCAGAACTCACACTGTGGTAATAGTCTATCGAACCACCAATTCTGTAATTCAACAGGAAAAAGTCAACCCCAATGTTGGTTTCTTTCTTGACCTCCCACTTCAAATCAGGATTAAGGTTTCTGATGGGTGCGTATGCCAGAATGAATCCTCCATTATAAAAGAATTTTTCGTTCGAAACATTGTACAGGTTATTTGACAAATACGGATTGGGGGGCAGGTTTCCTGTAGTTCCATAACCACCTCTGATTTTCAAATGATTAATTGTGCCAAGGTCGAATATTTTTGCAAAATCTAAACCGGCACTTAATCCACCAAAGTTGCCCCATTTGTTATTTTCACCAAACATGGATGAACCATCACGCCTGATATTGGCAGTTAAAAAGACAACTTCATGACAGTTGGCTGAAATACGTCCGAAAAAACCAACCAGTCGTGAGCTTTCTTTACAGGTAGGCCTTATTGGCGAAATGACCAGCTGGACTGACGATGTGATGATGACCCGCGACATGGCAAATCCTGACTTGTTTATCGGATTCATTTCTGTTGATACGACAATGGATGGTGATGCAAGCGGATTTGTTGACATGAAGTTCCGCGCTAACCACGACTGGGCAATCAATTAGGGCAGTGCCGATTTCCCAACTGGTATTGCTGTTCAGGATGGAGTCAATATCCCCGGTTCCTTATGGAACTTATGCTGTTGATTTTAATTGTGACTCAGGTTATTGGATGACGCGTAGCATTGACAATCCGGATGCATGGAATGTGATTCTCACACTCAACGATGCCATGGATGGTAACGCCGATGGTATTATTGAACTTAAATTCCGTGCCAACTCAGATTGGGGAACCAACTGGGGCGGTGACGGTTTCCCAACAGGAGTTGATGTGACAGATGCAGATGTTACTGCCGGCGATATCGTTGAAGTCTTCTTCGATGGAAACAAATCAGGTGGCGCCTATGATGCTTCTGATGTTCATGTAACTGTTACAAGCAATGGAACAGTTACTGTTGTTCAAGGTCCCACAGTTATTACTGTTCTATGGGCTTCGTATACAACAGAAGTAGGAATCCCTTTTGCTGCTCTTGGTGTAACCCCTGAAACAGGTGCACAGGCGGCGATTGATATTATGGTAGGCGAAGTGGACTATCGCCTGGTTTGGAACGGTGGTATGCAAGACTATACGGAGACCTCCTCATTCGGCGACCTTAATTATGGAGTACTTAGCTGTGGTTGTATCAGCGTTCATAACGCTACCATTGGAGATGTGATCCTCCGTAACCAGTTAGCTTTTGACAACACAACAACTTATGTTGGTACCTATCAACTCGATAACGCTTATGAAGTGGCTTTCCGCAAAGACGGTTCCAGCACGGTTAGCTGGAGCGCTAATACCTTCCTTACAGTTACAGCTACCCTTGGTGGTTCTATGATTCCAGCCACCACCGGACGTTACCGCATTACATTCGACTGTATTACAGGCCAATACACCTTTGGTGATGCACTTAGCGGCGATGCGGTTGCCATGTCAACCTATACTCCTGACCCACCTGTCATTGATGGAAATTTGAGTGAATATACCCTCGCATATGGAAGCGAAATCCTAGCTTCAGGTACAGGTTCAATTAACAATACGGTTACCTGGGGAACCTTGTGGGATGCTGATAATCTTTATATTGCTGCTCATGTTGTTGATGCCGTTGTTGAAGGAACAGGAAACCCATGGGACAATGATGCCGTTGAAATGTATGTTGAGGGTGATAACAGCAAAGATGGTACTTACAGCGCTGCCAGTTTCGATACCCAGTTGGTTATGGATGCTATTAATTTGGACTTGCTTTGGGCTAAAGCCGATGGTGTTCCAATTACTGATGAATCGTCAGTATGGCTTGCTACGAGCGATGGGTACTCCATCGAAATACGTCTTGGCTGGTCCAATTTGGATTTTGCTCCCGGAAAAGGCAGAACCATTGGTTGGAGCCTTGGCAATAACGACTCTGATTTGGGTGTAGGTCGTGATTATCAATCAGTATGGTATGGAAACGGAAACGACTGGAGCGACAACACGCAACTTGGCGATCTTGAACTTGCAGGTGACCCTTATTTTGTTGATGGCCTGGATGAGCATGTACTTTACAATGCCAACGTGATTCTTTATCCTAACCCAACAGCCGGAAATGTGAATATCCGCACAACAGGTGACGTTTTCAACACAAAAGCGGTCATTTTTATTTCTGACATCACCGGAAGATCCATTGCTACAACAACTGCCAGTTTCAATGGCTATAGCACTGTTCAACTTAATACAGGGGAGCTTACAAAAGGCATCTATTTTGTAAACATACTCAGTGAAGACGGAAAACGTGCAGTTAAAAAGCTCATTGTTCAATAGATTTTAACAAGTCATTTTCTTTTCAAAGCCTTCCCGCTTTCAACGGGAAGGCTTTTTTTTGTTTCGCAAGTTTCTATTCCTTTATCCTTGCTTAGGCAAATCAACAGTAGCACCTTTTTCAATATTAGCAAACGATTGCATCAGTTTGTTACATTTAACATTGGTTTGTAAAAGCTTTGGTAGCTTATTGTTTGCCAATCGCTGGTTTGTCTTGCCCTGGTTTATTATGTACCTTTGAAGACAATCAATTACAATATCATGAGAAAAATTTTCATTGCCCTTTTCCTTATTACAATTGGGCTTCCCAGCTTATATGCTCAACTAATAACTTCTGATCCGGCCTTTCCTACCGATGAGGATCAAGTGACGATCGTGTTCAATGCCCAGCTTGGTAACGGAGGTCTGGCTGGAACTACCGATGATGTTTATGCACATACCGGTGTGATAACCAACAACAGTTCTTCACCTTCCGACTGGAAATATGTAAAAGCCGGGTGGACAACCAACCTCCCTGAGTGTAAATTGTCGCCTGTTGGGGACGATCTCTGGCAATTGATTATTGGGCCATCCATTCGTGATTATTATGGAGTACCCGCGAACGAAACTATTTTGAAACTGGCTTTCGTGTTTAGAAATTCTGATGGATCGGCAACCGGGAAAACAGAGGATGGAGGCGATATCTTTTATGATGTCAGTATTGGAGGTGTCAATGTTTTGATTACCATGCCTTCCAACCGACCGTCAGTAGTTCAGCTAAACGATCAGGTGGAGGTATCCGGGAGCACCAGTGAGGCTGATTCCACCATTGTTTACCTGGATAACGTAAGAATTTATGCAGGTACCGGAACCAGCTTTTTTACGGCTTTTGTTGCCGATAGCTATGGAAAACACTGGATTAAGGCGGTTGCTAAAAGTGCTGCCAATACGGCTGCCGACAGTTTGTATATTTATGTACGAAAGCCTGCCGTTATTGAAGACAGGCCGGTCGGTATAGTCGATGGCATCAATTATGTGGATGAGAACACAGTTGTACTAAGCCTTTATGCTCCTGAAAAAGAATACATTTTCGCCATTGGCGATTTCAGCGATTGGGAACTGGAAGAAACCAACGAAATGAAAATCACGTCTGACGGAAAGCGTTTTTGGGTAGAACTAAGTGGCCTTGAAGTGGGGAAACCTTATATTTTTCAATACCTGATTGATGGAACCATACGCGTTGGCGATATTTACGCCGATCAGGTAAGCGATCCGTGGAACGATCAATACATTACGAATGCAACTTATCCAAACCTGATTGATTACCCTACCGGGAAAACATCCGGTATTGCTACCGTTTTTCAAACAGGTCAGCAGCCCTATCCATGGCAGGTCGAAACTTTTGCCACTCCTGATCCTGAAAAACTGATTGTTTACGAGTTGCTTGTCCGTGACTTTACTACCGCCCGTACATTCAAAAGTGTGATGGATACGATTGACTATCTGGCTCACCTTGGTATTAACGCTATTGAGCTAATGCCCGTGAGCGAATTTGAAGGAAACAACAGCTGGGGATACAATCCAAACTACTATTTTGCCGTGGATAAATACTATGGTCCAAAGGATGCTTTAAAAGCACTTATTGATGAATGTCATAAAAGGGGCATCGCTGTGTTGATGGATATGGTGCTAAACCACGCTTATGGAACATGTCCGTTGGCCATGATGTACTGGGATGGTGAAAACAACCGCCCTGCTGCCAACAATCCCTGGTTTAATGTTACCTCGCCCAATCCGACCTACAGTTGGGGAAGCGATTTCAACCATGAGAGCCAGGCGACTAAAGATTTTGTCGATCGCGTAAACAAATACTGGATTGAGGAATATAAAATAGATGGATTCCGGTTCGATTTTACCAAAGGATTTACCAATAAACCTGGGGAAGGCTGGGATTACGATCAGTCACGCATCAATATTCTCCAACGCATGGCCGGTGTGATTTGGAATGTAAAGGACGATGCACTGGTCATTTTTGAGCATCTTACAGCCAATTCTGAAGAAAAAGTACTGGCCAACAATGGTATTCTTTTGTGGGGAAATATGAACGGGGCATATACCCAGGCAGATATGGGCTATGGAAGCGATAGCGATGTATCCTGGATCTCGTATAAAAACCGTGGATGGAGCGAGCCCCATGTGGTTGGTTATATGGAAAGCCATGATGAGGAACGCATGATGTACAAGAATTTAACTTATGGCAATCAAAGTGGCAATTATTCGGTAAAAGACCCAGTCACAGGACTCAGCAGGGTTGAGGCAGCCGCGGCCTTTTTTATTACGGTTCCCGGCCCAAAAATGATTTGGCAATTTGGCGAATTGGGTTATGACTATTCTATCAATACCTGCGAAAACGGCACCATAAGCAACGATTGCCGACTGAGCCCCAAACCTGTAAAATGGTCGTATTATAACGATGCAAACAGGAAGAGGATTTACAACGTATTCCAGGCCTTAATCGAAATTAAGAAAAATGAACCCGCTTTTAGCACAACCGATTTTTCGCTGGCAGGAGGAACGTCTTTGTTAAAAAGCATTCACCTGAACCATGCTACCATGGATGTTGCCATCATTGGGAATTTTGATGTGATACCCGGATCTGTAAATCCTGCCTTCCAGAAAGCAGGTATTTGGTACGATTTCTTTAGCAACGATTCCATTGATGTTATAAATGTAAACGAAACAAGACTTCTGCAACCAGGTGAATTCCATATATATACAACTAAAAAACTCAATCAGGGAACCTACCTGGATATTGACGAAACTTTTATGGATAGAAACACTTTGATGTTATATCCAAATCCGACTGATGATGCCCTATATATAAACGCAACTGGTAATATAATGCAGATGGAGTTGTTTGATGTACAAGGGCAGCTGGTGGAAAAGGTTCAGGTTAATCATTCATCAGAAACAGTCATCAATACTCAAACCTTAAAAAAAGGATTGTATGTGATATATGCCCTGATGGAAGATGGCCAAACAGCTATTCAAAAGTTTATTAAGAAGTAATACATTTTATTTGCAATCGTTTTAAAACAGTCTAACCAGGTATAGAAGCTGGTAACTTAAGTCGCTGGGCACATATTACTGTTTGTAAACTGGTAATATTCATCATTTTGTGCTTATCTTAGTCTTCTCAAAATTTAACCAGGAAATAAGTTCATAACAAGATAGCTGTAATTGTTCATTTTTTTTGGAGGCTCATCCTACGTTGTGGGATGGGCTTTTTTTTGTACTTTCACGCTGCGAATTTTGAAAAGGAATGGATATGAAAAATATTATCAAACGCAGTGGTGAGCAAGATGAGTTCGATGTAGATAAGTTACGGAAATCATTGTTTAGGTCGGGAGCTGGTGAAGATGAAATTGACTCGGTAGTTGATTATATCACTGAACACTTAACGGATGGCATGAGTACGCATGAGTTGTACAAGCTCGCTTATGCCCAGTTGCGTAAAAAATCGACCAAAGCAGCAGGCAGGTATCGATTAAAAAAAGCCATCCTCGACTTGGGGCCAACGGGATATCCATTTGAGCAGTTGGTGGGCGAATTGCTGAACAACAAAGGTTATCGCACCCAGGTGGGTATCATTTCACAAGGAAAATGTGTCCAGCACGAATTGGATGTGGTTGCCGATAAACCAGGGGTACGCGTGATGGTTGAATGCAAATTTCATAACGACATACGTCGAAAAAGTGATGTGAAAGTTTCGCTTTATATACACTCCCGGTTTCAGGATATGAAAAGCGCCTGGGAAAAAGAAACTGGCTCTGAAAATATAAAATATGAAGGTTGGATTGTGACCAATACCCGATTTACCGAGGATGCCCTTCAATATGGTAACTGTTCCGGTTTAAAGTTGATTTCATGGGATTATCCTGCCGGAGAAAGCCTGCGCGACATGATTGACCAAGTTGGTTATTATCCGGTAACTGCACTGCAATCGTTGACAAAGTCTGAAAAGCTATATTTACTCGAAAACGATATCGTGTTGTGCAAAACACTGATAAGAAGTATAGATGTGTTGCGAAAATTTGGAAAAACAGAGAAACAAATTGAGAAAATCGTAAACGAATCGCTTCTGATTACTGGTGAGAGATAATTATTTTGTGAGGTGTTTATTAAGGGTTCCCAACAGATGATCGAGCATGATCGGTTTGGTTATAAAATCGCTCGCCCCTAAATCAAAACAGGTTGCTTCCTCACCCGAGAGTACGTAAGCTGTTTGCACAATGATAGAAACCTCCTTGTTTTTTTCCCTGATGACTTTTAATACTTCAAAACCGCTAATTCCAGGTAAGTTTAAATCGAGAAGAATGGCATCAATGTTGGGATTTTCATCCGCTTTTTTCAGAGCCTCATCACCATTAATTGCCCACAAAAGGGTTGCATTTGTACGGCTTAGTGCCGCGTTGTAAAAGCGGTTGCTTGTCTCTGTGTCTTCAACAATTAAAATTACTTTACCTGAAAAATCATATGTACTTTTTGTAATCATGTCTGAATTGGATAAAATAAAGGATTCAAAAATAGCATCATTTTTCGTATAATCATATTAATTCTAACATTTCCTTACATAATATTCGAAATTATTGTTGAGGGAAGTTATAATTGGTAATTTTAGCTCTGGTATTGAGCAATATAGCCGTTGAATCTCGTTTTAATTTTCCATTTTCAGATCTGATAAAATGATCCAGGAAATGAATTTCACGCGGTATCTCAGGTTTTGAAACCAGTCCCTCTATTATTTTCCAAAGTCCACAAATTCCAGGAAGCAAATCACCTGCGTTCTCCATACACAAAACAGCCTTTTCGCCCAAATGAAGATCAGGCAACCCGGTGATAAAAAATGGGCAGGGAAGATGACCATCTAACTTTTTTTCTATCAACACCGGATTGATTTTGATGCTTCCACTGTTGATGATAAAATCAGCACGCCCATCAATAGTAAATGTACCGTCTTCAAATAGAGTGACTAAATCGTTGGTATGTAGGTTTGTTATACCGATACCCGGGTATTCAACAACCAGATTTCCCTTTTGGTTCTTGCCAATGAGTACACCCGGCAACATCGAAAAGGCTGGAGAGGCTCCTATCCCATTGATCTTTCTTAGTGCAATGTGGCTGATGGTCTCGGTCATTCCATAAGTATGCCACAGACACGCATGTGTTAGTTGCCTGAGTGAGTCCTCAAGCATCTTTGGAAGTGCTCCACCGCCAATCAAAACATGACTGATCGTTTCATCAACCAAACTCATTCCATAACTTTTCTCAACCAGATTAGTTAGTTGAAGTGGAACCATGGCCGCGAGTGCTATTTTATTCACACCCGGAAAGGTTGGAAGTGACTCAGCCTTTGAAATCCATAAATCCAATCCTCCAACCAAGGCCCGTACAATCATCATTTTGCCTGCAATATAATTTGCCGAAAGGCAAAGCCATGCAAGTCCTCCCGGCTGAATATCCAAGAATTTTAATGTCGCTTTTGCACTGATGACAGCATGTTTTTTTTCAATGGAAATAAGTTTAGGCTCTCCGGTTGACCCTGAGGTTTTAACAGTAATGAAATCAGATGAATTGTGCCATTCCGTAAAAAAGCCAAATATCGGTTGTCTCCAGTCATCCAAATCATTGACATCCAAATGCATACGGCAAAAGGAAATAAAGTGGGTCAGGTCAAATTCCTTATTTTCGAAATAGATGTTCATGACGTCAGGTTTTAATTGAAAAGTTGCTCAGGTTCCAGGAGCGCTCTGGTCGGTAATATAGTCTGCCCTGATCAGCCCGGAGTGGGCAATCGACATTGTTACTAAACAATTGACCTGTGCCAAGCCCTTGTGGCATAGGGCTCTTCAATGTGTAAACCCATTGTGCGATGGCATTGAGCGCAATGTTCGATTCCAAAGCAGAAGTAACCCACCAATTTACATGGTTGCTTTCTGCTGTCTGAATAAAACCTTTGGCAATGGTTAATCCTCCTATCAGGCTTGGCTTGATTATGATGTATTTAGGCCTGATAAATTGAAGCATTCTTGACAATTCGTTGCTGCTTCGGATGCCAATCAATTCCTCGTCCAGCGCGATGGGGATAGGACTTTTTCGACATAATTCAGCCATTGCTTCCCACTGACGTTGCCTGATGGGCTGCTCGATAGAGTGAATATGGTAGTTGGCGAGTTGCTCCAATTTTTGCATTGCGCCAACAGTCTTAAAGGCTCCATTGGCATCTAACCTGAGTTCAAGGTCTTCGGGTGGAAATTTTTGCCGGATGAATTGAATGAGTTTCAATTCATCGTCAAACGCGATGGCTCCGATTTTCATTTTCAGGCAATGAAACCCAGCATCTATTTTTTCCCTGATCCTATTTAACATTTCATGGTATTTTCCCATCCAAATGAGACCATTGATAGGAATAGAATCTTCTCCTTTGGTAAATTCTGACGGAAAAAGAATTTTTTGACCTCCTGTTTTCAAATCGAGCTTTGCGGTCTCGAGACCAAAACGAATGGCAGGGAAATCGATCAGACCATGTTGGATATGTTCATCCAGGTTGTTGATATGGTAGCAGACCTCTTTTAATTTGGGTTCAAAGTCTGAAATTCTGTCGGGGCTTAATCCCTGGATCAGGCTACATTCGCCCATTCCTGTTACCTCGGGGGCATCATTGTCCCAAATTTCGATGAACCAGGAATCCTTAAATTTAAGTACGCCCCGCGAGGTGCCTGCGTCAAATTTAAAATGCAGGCGATAAGGAAAATAACGGGCTGAAAACATCCTTTTTTAGGTAAAAATACAAAAATATTGGTCTGATACAATATCACAAAATGGTACCAATCCCAAATAAAATGGTAAAAGCCAGCGTGCTTAATGCCAACCTTTTCAGAAATGGATCCAGGTCGCGCTTATCGACCGTGTTTTTTATTTTTATTAAATCGGTGATAAAAAAAGGTATCATTAGTAAATACATGAGTTGCCAGATTCCGTGGTAGTGAATTACTGTAAACAGTAGGCTGGCGATCCATCCAAGCGAAATGAGCAAGGCATGATAATACCAGGCTCCTGTTGAACCCAGCCTGACCGGGATGGTCATTTTACCAGAATCCCGGTCATTGTCCAGGTCGCGCATGTTGTTAAGGTTAAGCACACCTGTGCTAAAAAATCCCATTGTACAAGCGGGCAGCCAAATGCTCCAGAGTAAATAATGAGCATTTAGATAGAACGTGCCCGTAACGCCCAGTAATCCGAAAAAGAGGAATACGAAAATATCTCCAAAGCCACGGTAACCATAGGCATTGTTTCCTACCACATATTTGATGGCCGCCGCGATGGAGCCAATCCCCAACACCAAAAAAATGAGGCCCGTGATCCATTGGTCGTCTAAACTCAGATAAATTAACAACATGCCTGAAACCAAAGCCAGGACAACTGAAATAAATATTCCCCGACGCATCTCTTTTTGGCTGATTTCACCACTCTGCACAGTCCTTACCGGCCCCAACCGATGTTCGTTGTCGGTGCCTTTCACCGCATCGCCATAATCGTTGGCAAAATTGGAGAGAATCTGTAAGATCAGGGTGGTAAGTAAGGCCAGTGCAATAACATCAGTCTTATAGGAGGCGGAACCTATGGCAAGAAAACTACCCAGGATCACACTCGACAATGCCAATGGCAAGGTACGCAAACGGGCTGCTTTGACCCAGGAACTCACTTTAGTCGGTTTTGATTGGTTCATGCCGTTATCAGGGAAATTTCGGGTATTTGTGAAAATCGGGATCTCGTTTTTCGAGAAAAGCCTGTTTACCCTCCTGGGCTTCATCGGTAAGATAGTACAACAGGGTAGCATTGCCGGCAAATTCTTGTAATCCAATCTGACCATCGAGTTCGGCATTCATGCCCAGTTTTATCATTCGAAGTGCCATCGGGCTGCGTTGATGCATGGTGAGGCACCATTCAACGGTTTCATCTTCCAGCTGATCCAGAGAAACTACTTTGTTTACTAATCCCATCTCAAGTGCCTCCATGGCAGTATACTGTTTATTTAAAAACCAGATTTCACGCGCTTTTTTCTGTCCTACAATACTGGCCAGGTATGAAGATCCCAGGCCTGCATCAAAACTCCCTACTTTTGGACCGGTTTGTCCGAAGCGTGCATTTTCTGACGCGATGGTCATATCACAGACTACATGTAGTACATGACCGCCACCAATGGCGAAACCATTGACCATGGCAATTACAGGTTTTGGCATAGAACGAATTTTGCGTTGGACATCCAATACGTTTAGGCGGGGTATGCCATCCTTGCCAATGTAACCACCTTTTCCTTTCACGTTCTGGTCACCGCCGCTACAAAAAGCTTTGTCACCTTCACCGGTAAGGATAATGGTGTACACGTTTTGGTCTTCGCGCAGCATTTCGAGTGCAATGGCCATTTCAGTAGTGGTTGCTGGCGTAAAGGCGTTGTAAAACCGAGGCCGGTTGATGGTGATTTTGGCAATGTGATTCCAGTATTCGAGCTTTATTTCTTCGAATTTGTGCATTGATTTCCATTCGCGTTGTGCCATGAGATTTTCTATTTTATTCAGGGAACGAATATATAAAAAACATGGGCATCACAGTCCTGTTCATGTGCAAACCGCATTTTTGCCTTTATGGATTTCAAAGACACACACATTCAATGTAAATCGATCCAGAATAGGCAAACGAACTTGCTAAAGCCATTAACAACACTCGTCTTTTTGTCCTTCCAGAGTAACGACTCCGCTTTTTTTGTCCTTTCGA
>PCUL01000028.1:0-10455 GCA_002771745.1 Bacteroidetes bacterium CG18_big_fil_WC_8_21_14_2_50_41_14 | reverse complement strand
ATTCCTCTGTTCGCTCCTGGCGTCCGCTCAATCGGAATGACAAAAGGGATTCCTCTGTTCGCTCCTGGCGTCCGCTCAATCGGAATGACAAAAGGGATTCCTCTGTTCGCTCCTGGCGTCCGCTCAATCGGAATGACAAAAGGGGTGCTCTGTTTGTCAACGTTATCTGTTCCTTAGCCCCTTAAAATAATTGCGCAGCACTTCAGCATTTTTTTCGGCTGGTGTACTTATCTCCAACACCTGAGCCTCATGTTTACCATAAAGAAGATCATGAACTTTCTCATCAACTGTTTGGAGTGAATCGGCATACAGGTAGTTGATGTTAAATGCTTTTGTAAGAAATTCCAGTTTGAGGTTATGCTGCGCTTCAAAATATTGTTCAAAATCAGGCACAGTATCCGGTCCGGGAATAAACCTAAAAATACCTCCCCCCTGGTTGTTGATGACAATCACTTTAAGGTTGGGACAATGCTTCAAAAGAAGTAAGCCATTGCTATCGTATAAGAAGCCCAAATCACCGGTGATAAGTATATTTGGCTTGTCGGATACAGAGGCAAATCCGGCAGCGGTAGAAATTTGTCCATCAATTCCACTTACCCCGCGGTTGCTAAAGTAATTAAGGTGTGGTCGACTTCCAAAAAGCTGTGAGTAGCGAACAGGCGTGCTGTTGCCCAAATGCAGGCAAGTATCAGGTGGTAAATGATCTAAAATATGATTAAAAACTTTCAGGTCAGAATATTCTAAACGCTGTAAGTAACGTTCTCTCTTTGTATTTGTGTCCAGCTTTTTTTCAAGCCACCGTTGATTAAAAAGTTCAGAACGATCAGTTGGCAGGTTTGCCAGTACAAGCAAAGCTTCTGTTGGCGATGAATGTATTATACCCCTAAGGCAGAAATAGGTATCCATTTCTTCGTTAGAAATTGAAATATGCCAGTGGTTTTCGGGCTGATTATCCCGTAAGAATTTTTTAACCATTTTCGAAACCATAGCACCGCCTAGAGTGATAAGCAAATCTGGTTTGAAGGCATCGGTCTCTTCCTGCCTGATGGCTGTGAGGGCATTGTCGATTCCATCGATAAAACCAGGATGATACAGGTTGGAAGTGGTTTCTGTTAATATCACAGCCATTTGCTTCTCCATGATCAGTTTCAGTACTTCATTCAAGTGAGGGTTGGGGTTCAATTGACCGGCGATGACCATCAATTTTTTACTCGTCCGCCACTGATCAATGAAAATTTCGGGAAAGTTCTCAATGGAATCGCTGAAAGATGGTGTTGAATTAATGAGTCTTCCCCTTGATTCAGTTTCTGTTAAACCATAAAGTGGTTCATCCAAGGGAATATTGATATGAACGGAACCCGGAGCTTCATCAATGGTGCGGTTCATAGCCATGTTGATGATCCTTTCCGCGAGGGTAAAATCTTCCAAACCATCGATGCTTTGAGGAAGAGTGTAACTGTTCTTGATGTAATTGGCAAAGAGGTTTTCCTGCCTGATGGTTTGACCATCGCCGATGTCAATAAACTGAGGTGACCGATCAGCAGTTAACACCAGCAATGGGATATGCTGATAATATGCTTCAGCGATGGCAGGTGCATAATTGAGTGCTGCTGTCCCTGATGTACAATCGATGGCTACCGTTTTCCCCGTAGCCAAAGCAATCCCAAGGGCAAAAAAGGCAGCACTTCTCTCATCCACAACGGTGAAAATCTTTACTTTTTTGCTTTGACCAAAAGCAATAATGATGGGCGCATTCCTCGAACCGGGCGAATGAACTAAAAAGCCGAGCCCTTTTTGGATGAGGATGTCGGCAAGCAGAGCTACAGGTTTTTTGTCTGTTGTCATAGGACAAACTTCTACAATTTTTCTATCACCAACAGCAAGGTTTTCGATTTCTGCACCGTTTCTTCCCATTCATCTTCTGATACTGAGTTTGCTGTTAAACCACCCCCAACATAAAGGTTAAAAGTATCGTTTCCTATTTCGGCACACCGCAGGTTAACAAAAAGCTGTGAATGTCCATTTAGTTTCCATGGGCCCAAAAATCCGGTATAAAATCGTCGATCATGTTGTTCTGCCCGCATGATTAAGTGGAAGGCATCACCTTTTGGATAACCGCAAACGGCTGGTGTGGGATGCAAACCCATAATCATTTTGCCTGCCTTATTCTCAATTTGGTTGGGCGGAATAGTAAAACGTGTAAGCCGATGTTCCAGGTGGCCAGCACGCCGTGTGGCAGGCTTATCGGTTTGATAGTTAGTGATTCCTGATTCAGAAAGTACGTTGGCAATATATTGAGAAACAAACGACTGTTCCTGTATTTCTTTTTCCGACCATGGGTCATTGGTAGAGTCGGGATGATATAACCGGGTACCTGCCAACGCCATCGTACTAGCCTCATCCTGATTAATTAACAGCAATGCTTCTGGTGAAGCCCCGGCCCAGGTTCCCTCTTCCGGAAGATGAAACAGGTACACAAAGGTATTGGGGTATTCTCCGGCCAATTGATTAAATAAATTGCCATGTGAGAATTGAGGTTGCAAGGGATAAGAAATCACCCGTGAAAGCACCACTTTATGAAGTTCCTCTTTTTGAAGCAGGTTGATTAGGTAGTCCATGTTACTGATGTAAGCGTGGCGACTGATGACATGATTTTCGATATCGTGTTCTTTTCCTGCATCATCGGTCAAGGGTGCAACCTGGTTCATTAGTTGGTGTACCTCATCCTTATTGGTGGCCACCAAATCGGGCCTTATTAAGAAAGCACTGCCCGTCCTGGCACTTTTAAAGGGTGCGATCACGAATCCCCGGAATTCTTCGATATCGAGTATATCGATTTCCTTCACTTCCTGATCCTGTTGGCAAACCAACATAAAGTCTTCTATTTCAGGCAGTCTGAATACTGCAAATGGTAGGTTTTTCTTAAGCAACAGATCGATGATCGGCGCAACGTAATTTAAACTCATTTTTTTAAAATGAAAATGGTGAGACGACAAGTGGAGATGGTTCTTCCTTTTTGGTCGGTAATGTCGATGTTCCAGACATGGGTATTTTTTCCCTGATGGATTATTTTTGCTTCGGCTGTCACACTACCTTCTTTCACGCTGCGGAGGTGGTTGGCTGTGATTTGAGCACCCACTACCGAATAATGCTCAATATCAACCAACATGGCCGACCCCACGCTTCCAACCGATTCGGCCAGTGCAGCGCTTGCACCACCATGAAGCAGCCCCAAAGGTTGATGGGTCCGGTGGTCAACAGGCATGGTGGCTTTAAGTAACCCGGGTGATGCCTCGGTAAATTGAATACCCAAATGTTCCATCATCGTATTTTTATTCAGATGGTTCAGGTCGTCAAGGGTGTATTTGGTTTTTGCAATTTGATTCATTTTCTTTTTTTACTGAAAGAAGGGCAAAGATACTCATTCCCATTCAGAAATTCTTTGTAATAGATCATGATCCCCAGCTTTCACGGTCAAGGCTGCGGAATTGAATGGCCTCGGCGAGGTGTTCTGCTTTTATGTCTGCCGAATTATCGAGGTCGGCAATTGTCCGGGCTACCTTTTTTATCCTGACAAAAGCCCTTGCCGAAAGGCTAAGCCGTTCCATTGCTGTTTTAAGCAAGCTAAAACCATCGGCTTGCAAAATACAATATTTATCCACGTCTTTCGATGACATTTGGGCATTGCTAAAAATGTCCGGAGTGGTGGCAAAGCGTGTTTCCTGGATTTTTTTCGCGGCCATCACCCTGGCCCGGATACTGGCGCTTACCTCACCTTTTGGAGTCTCGGCCAGATCCTTGAATGGCACCGGGGTCACTTCTACATGCAAATCAATGCGATCCATCAAAGGCCCCGAAATTTTATTCAGATAACTTTTTACAGCTCCTGGCGAGCATACACATTCCCGGTTAGGATCGTTATAATAGCCGCAAGGACAGGGATTCATAGCTGCGATGAGCATGAAACTAGCCGGGTAGGTTACCGTGACGCGTGCCCGCGAAATGGTAACCACGCGGTCCTCCATAGGCTGTCGCATGACTTCGAGCACTGAGCGTTTAAATTCAGGGAGTTCGTCCAAAAACAGTACCCCGTTCTGGGCAAGGGAAATTTCACCTGGTTGCGGATAGGGGCCGCCACCTACCAAACCTGCATCGCTGATGGTATGATGCGGTGACCGGTAAGGACGGGTGGTGACCAGTCCGGTTTTTCCATTTAAGATTCCTGCTACTGAATGAATTTTTGTGGTTTCGAGAGCCTCGTTAAGCGACATAGGAGGAAGAATGGAGGGCAGCCTCTTGGCCAACATGGTCTTACCCGATCCGGGTGGCCCTATCATGATGGCATTATGCCCGCCAGCGGCTGCAATTTCCAAAGCCCTTTTAATGTTTTCCTGCCCTTTTACATCTTCAAAATCGAAGGCATAGTGGTTCATTTCCGACTCAATCATCTGTCCCAAATCAGCGGAAGCGGGAATGGGCTTTGTCTTTCCATCCAGCATCTGAATCACATCGGTGATGTGCTCAAAACCATATACCTCCAAACCACTCACGACGGCAGCTTCAGAAATGTTTTGAATGGGCAGAATAATTCCCCTGAAACCTTGTTCACGTGCTTTTAAAGCAATGGGCAACGCCCCTTTTATGGGTTTAAGACCGCCATCAAGAGAAAGTTCGCCCATCATGATATATTGATCGAGCAAGCCGGCGTTGATTTGTTTGGAAGCAGCCAATATTCCAATGCCGATAGGCAGGTCGTAAGCGGAACCCTCTTTTTTAATGTCGGCGGGAGCCATATTAATCACAATGCGTTGGCCGGGAAACCGGTAACCAATGTTACCAAGGGCGGCTATCATGCGTTGCTGACTCTCTTTTACCGCATTATCAGGTAACCCCACCAGATAAAACTTTCGTCCTTTACCAATGTTGACTTCCACGGTTATCACCAGCGCATCGATGCCCTGGATGGCACTCCCATAAGTTTTAACTAACATCCGGTGTGTTGTTTAGGGTTATGTAGCACAAATATAGAGAAATATTCAAGGAAGAACTCAGTGCTACTGATAAGATTAATTGAGAATTATTACTTAATGAATTGCATTTTTAAAGGTAAGAAGTGTTGGTATTATGTCAAATACATCAACAAGAGAGTGAAAAAGTAAGGTCTAAAAGTTGCCAACAAAATTATTTCACTTGTAATAGTAATGGTCTGTATGTTCAATACAACATAAAATGTGATATATTTGGGTTTTACTCGCCTTTTTAAAGGCAAATTTTTTGTTACACTTGAAATATTGAAAAAACCAATCTAATTTAAGATGAAAACAACATCTGGATAAAAAAATCAGACAACGAAGGCCGCTATTTTCTGTATGGAAATTTATTTGCAAGCAACTACTCCAACGACCTGATTAGTGGCGGTATCGGACTGGATTGTGAATGCTGGAATTTTAATATCGAAGGCAACACCATGGCATGGATTGGTTTGCGCCCAAACGATAAAATCGTCACTTATGAAATGGTAAAAGTGGATGAGCCACCTGTTTCATACTGATCATCAACCTAACTCCTGGTGCAGTATTTTTAATTTAGATTATACATTGCAATTCAAAACATTTAGCATGACATAAACGAAATGCATAGCAACAAAGAAATTCTGGTAACTACCAACCAATCGCAACTGTGTTTATATTTGCCAATTAAACATTGGATTAACCCAACATCATATTTTTCGATTTATGGCTGGAATAGAAGCCGAAATTCCATACAACGTCATCATTATAGGCTCAGGTCTGGCTGGTCTGCAATGCGCAGTTATTCTGGGCAGGAAAGGATACCGGGTGTTGGTATTGGAGAAAAACGAACACATTGGAGGCACACTTCAATCCTTCGATTACAAAGGAGTGTCTTTCAGCACTGGCATGCACTATGTCGGCAGTTTGGATGAAGGTCAGGTACTAAACCGGATTTTTCGCTATTTTAATTTGTTTGATGGCATCAGATATAAACGCTTGGATGAGCATGGATTTGATGTTTTTAACATTGGGGGCAAAAAATATGCGTTTCCTATGGGATGGTCGGCTTTTGAGAATTATCTTAAAACCCTTTTCCCAGAAGAAACTACTGCCATTCAAAACTATATCAATGCAGTAGAAAGTACAGTTTGCGGACAGGAAATATTTAACCTGGAAAATCCGGCTGCCACCTATGTGGAAAAACCCTCTCAGTCGATAAACGCGTGGGATTTTATCTGTAACCTCACCCAAAACGCTGAACTTCGGCAGGTGTTCAGTGCCCTGAATTTTGTTTACGCTGGTGACAGAAACCGTACTCCCTGGTATGTTCACGCCTTAATAAATCACTATTTCATCAGCAGCAGTTACCGGGTAGTGGGTGCTTCAAATCAGATACCACAAAGGCTTTATCAGGAAATTGAAAAAACAGGGGGTCGTGTTCTTACCATGCAGAAAGTCACTCAACTTTTATTTAATGAGGATCATTTATCGGGAGTTCGTTGCGCTGATGGCAACGAATTTAAAGCTGAAATGATAATTTCAAACATCCACCCTGGCAGTACCATGAACCTGATTGAACCGGGAAAAATCAAGAAATCATACCGAAACCGCCTGGAACAAAAAACAGACACGCTTTCCTGTTTTGCGCTCTATCTCAAGTTGAAACCCGGCAAGTTTCGCTACCAAAATTTCAATTACAATTTTTACCTCCAACCCGATGTTTGGTATGCCTCTTCCTACGATGAAAGGTTGTGGCCGGAGCACTTTTTTTTGCATTTTCCAGCCGATGAGCCAAATCCGCAATGGGTAGATCATCTTTCCATCGTCACGTATATGAGTTTTGAGGAAGTATCCATGTGGAAAGACCTTCCATCGAATGCCAGAGGGATCGGTTATAAGCAATTTAAAAAAGAAAAAGCCGAGAAATTATTGGCATTGGTGCTGCTGCAATTCCCGGAGTTGGAAAACCTGATAACCGATTATACCACTGCCACTCCACTCACCTTCCGCGAATATGTTGGTTCGCCCACAGGTTCCATGTACGGTACCTTACGCGATTACAAGTTCCCCCTGGCCTCGTACGTAGGCGTACGAACCAAAATCCACAACCTGTATTTTACCGGTCAAAATCTAAACCTGCATGGTGTGATGGGCGTAAGCATTAGCGCCTTGTTAACCTGCGCAGAATTTGTAGATTTGCCGGAACTTCTCAACGAAATCAATGACAGCTAAACATCAAAGAAAAAACCGTTTTTGGAGACGGTTGCGCAATACAATCCTTGGAATTTTACTTGTAATTGTATTATTTTCAATATATTATCATTATTCCACACGACTAAGCCCCCCGGTAATTGTCGATCAGTCTGCTTTGAAAATGGTACGTGAAAACCCATCCAAAGATTTTTATAAAATAGGCAACAACTGGCTTAAGAAGAACCAATACGGCCTATGGGAGATGTACCTCGAAGGTAGTTCGTTCGAGATGGGTGTGGCCAACGGAAAGCTAACTAAAGAACTCATTGCCAAACAGGAAGAAGCTTTTGTTGCTCAAATCAATACCCTGATTCCTTCTTCATCTTACCTGAAATTTCTAAAATACTTCACCGGATGGTTTAACCGCGACATCGATGAATATATACCGCAAGAGTACAAGGAGGAAATTTACGGAGTTTCGTTTTCGGCTGCCGATGGATATGAATACATTGGAAAAAAGTACGACCGCATGTTGAATTACCATGCTGCTCACGACATTGGCCACGCTTTGCAAAGCCTGATGTTGGTAGGATGCACTTCGTTTGGAACCAATTTCAACAGTACTGACAGTAGTTTGATCATTGGCCGGAATTTCGATTTTTATATCAATCCGGCTTTTTCCGAAAACAAAATTGTGGTTTTTGTCCATCCAGATCAAGGAATAGATTTTATGTATGTGAGTTGGGCCAGTATGATCGGCGTGGTTTCTGGAATGAACGCCAGAGGACTGACTGTCACCATCAACGCTGCCAAATCTGATATCCCTACCAGTGCCAAAACACCCATCTCTATTTTGGCACGCGAGATCCTTCAACACGCGGGCAACATTAGTGAAGCACTAGCTATTGCTGAAAAGCGAGAGACTTTTGTGGCAGAATCGCTGTTAATTGCCTCGGCCGAAGACCATAAAGCGGTAATCATCGAAAAATCACCTAATAATTTGGGCGTGTTTGAAGCCCAAGGTGATCAACTCGTGTGCTCCAACCACTTTCAAAGCCAGGTATTTCAGGAGGATGAAAACAACAAAGCCTTTAAAAATGAATCGGCTTCGGTTTATAGGCAATCGCGTTGTGCACAGTTGATGAAGCAATCGGGTTTTATTGACGCTCCCGTTGCCGCCTCTATTTTACGCGACCACCTGGGATTGGATGGGAAAAACATTGGTATAGGCAACGAAAAAACCATGGCCCAGATGATTTCGCACCATAGTGTTATATTTGAACCTGAAAAACTGAAAGGCTGGGTAAGTACGCAACCCTATCAACTGGGTGAGTACCTTGGTTATCATTTGGAAGATGTTTTAGCCAAGGCTCCGGATTATAAAGGTCAAATACCTTCGTACGATTCAAGCCTGACGATCGAAGCAGATGCGTTTTTACTCTCCAATACTTACCTCGACTATCTTCAATATAAGGAAGAACGTGAAGAAGTCAAGTTGCTTATAAAAAGCAAAACCATAGTACCGGAAAGTGAACTCAGCCATTTTATTTCATTAAACCCCGAATACTACCAGGGATACGTACTGTCCGCGAATTACTTTTATGTAATCGACGACACCTCATTATCTATACAATACTACCAAACCTCCCTTACCAAAGAGATGGAAAATACGGCCACGGCAGAATTGGTTAAGGCAAGGTTGGAGGAGCTGTTGGGAGAAAGCAAAAATTGATTAAATCCTATTGATTATCGTAAGAATGAAAACCGTTATCGATTGATTAAGTCATAATAAGACCTTTAATTTGAACAATCGATCAGGCACAGATGTTCGTTCTGCTTAATAAGAAACCCCGCGAATCGTTGATTCGCGGGGTTATCTTATAACTAAATTCTATTTGAAAGTACTAGTTCTTATTACGGTATTACATAAATTTTGGTATCATCGCGGTAACCGGGTTCGTCCATGTACCAGTCTGGGAAATCAACACCCGACGATTGTGCCCAGGCTGCAAACTTCAAATGGGCAGTTAAAATATCAGCCAACTCGATGGGATAATTGAAGTTGACGGGAGTTTCAATGCCCCATGGCAATCCATTTGTCGATTGGAAATAAAGTCCGCTTGCAGGAACCGAGCCATCACTCCATGTACCAAAAAGGTCAGTATCCATGAATTCGGTAGGTGCAAGACCCTTTAAATGAACTTCGTGACTACGCACCTGATCCACAAATATGAAGGGATTAAAAGGCGGTGTCCCGATAGAGGCTTGTGGAGTTCCAAAATGGGTGGTCACGGTGTTGATGGTGGTCTGAATGTATTTCCCACCAGGAATCGTGTTTGCCATGCCGCCTTCCATCACTTGATTGATAGCATCCAAAGGAACGATTACTGTTTCATTGGTATGACCTGCTTCATATCCACTGGGATCCATCGTCACTGCATTGCCCAATTTAATAAACCCGGTAACGCTTTCTACTGAAGCCGGAGGGGCATCGAACACGAGTCCAAAGCCATTGTCAAGCGATGCTCCATCGGCCATGATCTGGTATTTGAGAATCACATCAACTGTGGCATTCTGGGCATTGGTAACCATTTTAAAGTTCAAGTTAACAACAAAATCATTGAAGTCGTAATCACCATAGCCAGGCCATAGATCTTCAAAGGCTACGCTGGCATAATCTATCTCATTGGGATAATAGGAGTTAAAAGCACGTGTTGGATCGGTAGGATATTGATCCAAATTGTCAGGCACACCATCGCCGTCGGTATCGGTTCCTCCTCCTGTTCCAATTACCAATTCAAGAGTTTTGGTATCCGTTCCTGCACTATTGGTAGCTGTCATGGGAATATTGAATGTTCCTGCTTCAGTTGGAATACCACTAATGACATCTCCACTATTAGTTAATCCGGCTGGAAGACTGGTTGCATCAAAGGTCATCGGTTGCGAGCCTGTGGCTGTGATGGTATAACTAAAGGGGAAATCCTGCATTCCATTTGCTGTCAACGAGCTGGTGATTACAGGAGGCTGTGCACCTTCATTAATGGTGATAACAAGCGTTTCTATATCAGTACCATATCCATTGATGGCTGTTAATACAACGTTGGTAACTCCTGGAAATAACGGAGTGCCATTAATTGTTTGACTATTTGCGTCAAATGATAAGCCATCGGGTAAATTGGTTGCTGAATAGGTAATGGTGGGCGATCCCGTTGCAGTAACAGTATAAGTAATAAACTGGACACCTGCTGTA
>PCUL01000268.1 GCA_002771745.1 Bacteroidetes bacterium CG18_big_fil_WC_8_21_14_2_50_41_14 | reverse complement strand
GGTGGCTAACGGGAAGCATATGCTTTGTGGCGGACTTTGAAAGACGAATCTTTCTGTCCACACAGATTTATATTTGTAACTAAAATGTTCATATTCAGACCGTAACCCGCCATAAAGTATATGCATTGTTGCCAGCATGTGCTTTATTTTTATCAAATATGTGCAAAAATTAATTTGTAATCAATTCCACTGATTCTTTTCAAACCAAGCAATATCTTTGAATCATTAATCTTAGTATTTGGGTCATTTACGGTTATTATTGATTTCGCAAATCCGCAATCGGCTTTATAGTTCAAAGAGTTCAAATCAGTCAATGTTTGACAACAATTTGTCTTAATTGACATATCCTTGAAATTTGTTCTGGACGCCATGTCCATAGATTCTTGCCAGAAATCCATTGAAATCTCTTTACCGCAATTTGGGCAAACTACTTTTTCAAACCCTTGTCCACAATCCACAAAGCTAATCGTGGAATCAAGTCGAATAATTATCTCATTATTAGGAAATTCCTTTGAAAGATACTTTATCAACGAAACTGATATTTCCTTTTGTAATTCAAGTTCAGGTTTTTGGGGAATAATACGAATCTCAAATCCAGAAGATGTTGCATTTTTCGGTTTATAAATCAAGTTAATTCCTGATTCTGTCTTTTCTTCCGCCAATTTTGTATCTGTCTTGCAACTAAAAAGTCCAAATATCGAAATCATTAATATGTAGGTTAGTGCTTTCATTAAAATCACAATTCAATCATTGGTAATGTGTTCTTTTTTTTTGCATTGCTGGCAACGAGTGGATAAACTCACCTCTAGTGGATATATCTGCATTGGGTCGATTATCTAAAATGGGTGTTTAAATATGTTTTTGTGAAGAAAGCAGCCATTCTAACCTTGTATTTTGGTGTCATGTTGATCCTACAGTTAATTAATTTCTCAAAACTAATCTTTTTTCTTTAAATTCAAAAGATCCAGCGGACTTTTTATCTGATCAAAACCTTTGGTGGTAACATGGGTATAAATTTCAGTTGTTTTGCTGCTCTCATGGCCCATCATGTTTTGTATGTACCTCAGGTCAGTTCCGCCTTCCAGCGAATGTGTGCCAAAAGTGTGCCTCAAGGTATGCATGGTTACCCGCTTCTTAATCCCTGCACGGGCACTAATTTCTTTTATCACGGTTTGTAAGCTTGATACCGAATATTGATGGCCTTTTTCGCCTTCAAATAAAAATTCTTTCGGGCGATAGGATTCCAGGTATTCATCCAGAGTATTCAGGAAGTTATGGGCCAGCTTGGTTACCCTGTCTTTTTTTCCTTTGCCGGATACTACCCTGATTTGCATGCGTTCCCGATCGATGTCGCTGATTTTTAGATTGGTAATCTCTCCCAATCGCAATCCTGCCGAGTAGGCCAACATGATAGCACATTTGTGTTTGATGTTAATTGCAGCGTCAAAAAGTGCCAGAGTTTCTTCTGTATTCAATACCGTTGGAAGGGTTCGCTCTTTCTTTGGCCTGTCTATAAAGTAAAACTTGCGTTGGCCGCCCAACACCCGCTCATAATAAAACTTTATCGCGTTTATGGCTTGATTTTGGTACGAAGCTGAAACCTTTCGGTCCATGACCAAAAACCTTAAAAAAGCTATGATTTGCTGCTCCGATATGGCGTTTATTTCGTAAGTGTGATAGTAGTTTATAAATTCTTCAAACAAGCTTGTGTAGGTCTTGAGTGTACTTGTGCTGTATCGCAACTCCTTTAACTTTAACACCATAGCCTCAGGGCATACACGATAATTGGCCAAGTCAAACGGGGTAACTCTTTTTATTCCGGGTTCTCCGTCCGGTTCCTCCTCATACCTGAAACCTAATCCCCTGTCAGCCGAAAGTTCTTGTATTTTATTTAGGTAAACTTCTGAATAGGGGAGGTTCCACCACTTGTTTTTACTGTCCCAGCTGCTGTATGGAAAGGTTTTAATGAGTTTTCTGAGTTCATTGTCAAACCCGAATATTATCCTGAGTCTTCTTGTTCTTGTTTTAAAAGCCAATACCTCGTTTCGGCCAATGGTATAGGTTTCGTTGCTAACACTGATATCGAAACTTTCGTGGTATATTACTTGTCCAATCCGGTCGTTGAAATGGTCTCGTATCAAATCTAGGTTGCCCGGATAATCGGGTACTTCCCACAGCCGGTATTCTGGATTCCATCTGCTGTATTTCAACTGGTTCACGAATTTAATATCTTCCTGGTTTTTAGGCATGGTTATCAGGATCTTTCGCCCCGCTACCTCCACTTTGACCTTGAAACCAGTCGCGGGGCTCTTGATTTCTGTTTGGGGAGTGTTCGTACCGCTCTCGGGCAGGGTGGTTTTAGGTTCATCACTTCCCGTTTCTATAACCAGGTCTGGAAACTGATCATGCAGCTGTTTCATGCTTTCTACCTGATCTGGTATATGCCAGGCGTTCATCGTGCTGCTCCAACGGGCATCAAGTAGTTGCTTAACTTGCCTTATTAGCTCCCGGTTATATGGAAATTCCAAACAAATGCGCCTCTCCCCGCGGTGTTTTACTCTATATGCCTTCATGATTTATAGCGTTTATTCCGGAATATGGTTGGGTAAATACAGGTTTTAACCTGTGGAAGATTCAAAATCCTTCGGTTTATAACGCGTATCTTATTATCTGTTTTTGCCATTAAAAGTGGGGAAGCCGGGGTTACCCAGCTTCGCCTTCTAAGTCCCATTAGGATTAACTAACTAACTGCTGTATAACCATTTAATGAATATTGCTAAAAGACAAATATCAGCTATCTATTGCTGTTTCTGCGATTTTGGAGACCTTGTTATGTGTAGTAGGTATGGGGTGTGGCGAGCATTAAAAAGCAGGGTTGCAGCATAAGCAGGTTTTTTGGTTTTAGCAGTTGTTTACATCAAGATTGGTTATGTTTTGATGGGGCTAATGTATAAAATATTGTTCTTCAAGAAAAAAAAGGTTTAAATATTTTGGTTATTCATTGAAAATGAGCCTCTGTTCAACCAAAACGGATAGTTTGTTATTTACTGAAAAAAACATCCCGGTCTAAAAACTTTTTTTCTAATTTTGTCGCCGATACGGGTGTCAGTTTATCGGACCTGATAAACGACTTAATAGGGAAACAGGTGTAAAACCTGTACAGTTCCCGCTGCTGTGAGCTCAATTATGTGCTCCTGAAACCTGGTCACTGTCAGCCTCAGGCTGATGGGAAGGCCTCAGGAGTGAGCAAAGTCAGAAGACCTGCCTGCGTCAACGGATGATCAAAGCTTTCGGGATAAAAGCATGGTGATGTCAAAGTCATTTTGTCAAAAACTTTCCTGTAAAGATTTGAGGTTTAATTTTTTAGTAACCTTAAACTTTTAACAAATGAAAAAATTTACTTTCTCAATGCTCGCAGCAGGGATGCTGTTGGTGTGCCCATATCTTGGGGCACAGTCGTTTACCGTAAAACAAGTTATGATTGGTTCGGGTGGCAATTATGCCAATCCGGATGATTTTGTAGAACTCAGTAGTTACGATCCGGTTTCTAACCAGTCGGTTAATTTCGGAACGGTGTTCACGCAAAGTATACAGGATGTGATGATTAGTGATGGATTTCTGTATGTGGCCGCCCAGGATTCCATCGCCAAATATGATGCAAACACCTTCCAGCGTTTGGCTGTAACCGCTGCCATGGGGGTAAATAAACTGGCAGTTTACCAAAACAAGCTGATAGCCACTTTTGCATATCCTGTTACCGAAAATTTTGTGCGTGAGTTCGATGCTTCCGACCTGACCTTTCTGGGCTCTGTCGCCGATGTTTCGGACGAATCTGCCGGGATGCTAATCGTTGGAAACCTGCTTTATGTGGCTGTTCCGGGTGGCTGGACCAGTACCACTGGTAAATTGGCCATGATTGACCTGGATTCGTTTGAATTGATTGATGAAGTCGATTTGGGCAGCGAAGCCATGGGTATTTACAACCTTTACCTGGCGAATAATCAGATTGTAACGGTGAACCGTTCGGCATGGGGTACAACCACCGGAAATTTAACCGTCATCAATACGGACTTGTCCGATTTTACACACTATGCTTACACGGAATCCATCGGAGCAGGTATTGGTGTATACAACAACCTGCTTTTCACACAAATGAACAATGGAATCGGATCTGTGAACCTCGAAACCATGGAATTGGAGAAATCAACTGTGGTAGAGCCCTTTGCGATGTCGATTGCTGCTGCAAAACTCGACACCGTGAACGGCCTTTTTTATGTTACCACAACGGATTATTCAGCGCTGGGTGCCGGTTTTATTTATAATTTGGCAGGGGAGGAGCAAAATACTTTTGATGCGGGGATATCAGCCGAAGCCATAGCCATCGACTATCGCTCATCAGTTGGTGTTCAGGAGTTTCATGCTCAAATCGCCCTGCAGGCTTATCCCAATCCCACCCATGACGTCTGCCGGATTTCGTTGCCCGATGAACTTGCCGGAGCACAATGGAAAATTTGTGATCTGATAGGCAGAATTTATTTGGAAGGAAGTGTCGATTTGAATAGGAAAACCCTGGACTTGGATATGCAAGGTCTCCAACAGGGAATGTATCTCATCACCTTACGAAATAG
>PCUL01000301.1:4424-9024 GCA_002771745.1 Bacteroidetes bacterium CG18_big_fil_WC_8_21_14_2_50_41_14 | reverse complement strand
CCACGATGGCAATTAAATAGTGCTTGTCTTTAAAGCCCACCTGAACTATCGGTTTTTATGAATCACATTTCAGTTTTTATGAAGTGCATTTCAGTAAGTGGCCTATAGTTTCCGAAATAATGCCAAGTATCTTTGTGTCAGAAATATTTTAGTAAGAAACAAAAATCAAACTACTATGAAAAAATTAATACTTATCACTGGGATAATGAGCTTTTTACTGGTAATGCATGTAAACCTTTTTGCACAAACAACTACCTCAAACCAGGAATTAACCATGGGTATACCCGAGGTTCTGCTTATTAATGCTGTTGTTGCTTCAGGGTCTCTCGGCGCCCTTACGTTGGAACTCACCACCACCGTTGCCGGTACGGCCATTGCAGGTGGCACGGGAACCAGTTATGCGCAAGTTTCTTCCATTGTTGCAACAGCAGAAACGCGCAGTATTACTGCCGCTGTAACCGGAGTACCTACCGGAACGGCACTTTCTGTAACTACTGCTATTCCCGCAACCGGTAATCAGGCTGGAGTTCTGGGTGCAGGAACCTCAGGTGTAGCATTGGTAAACGCAGCTGCTGCAACGGATATAGTTACCGGAATAGGAAGTTGCTACACCGGTACCACACCAGGTGATGGTTACTCCTTGGCTTGGACTTGGGATGCTGGAGCACTAGGTGATTACGGTTCGATTGTTGCCACAGCTGGGGCAACAGCTACGGTTGTTTTAACCATTACGAACACACCATAACAAATAGTATTATAAATTGAGAACGTAAGATAAATTGAGTATTTAGTATGTGAATAGGGGGAGATGGGCTTTCTTCCCCTATTTTATTTATCATTCAATTATGCGACCCAAACTCTGGAAAAGCAAAGAAACAAAAAACTGTAAAGATTTATTTTATTGACTAATTATTTGTAATATTGACAAATATAAATAACAGTTTAGGATATGAAAACATTTAAGTTACTGCTCGCACTTTTTTTTGTCGGATTAATTCCCTTGATTTCTGTAGCATCCATCGAAGTAGTGGGGAGTCTGCGACATATTAACAAAGGAGAAAAAGGGGACGTGTACAAAGGGGAGATAAAAATTCAAAATAGCGGCAATACCGATCAGGAAGTAAAGATCTATCAAACTGATTTGCTTTACAACTATGAGGATTTTACCTATTATAACGACCCTGTCTCACACGATCGCTCCAATGCCAACTGGATTCAATATAGTCCAAAAACAACCATTGTGGCAGGTAACTCAACCATGTACATTCAATATGAGGTAACCATTCCTCAAAACGACACCATCACAGGCACCTACTGGAGTGTATTGATGGTAGAAGGTGTTAATCCGATCGACCCCGCCCAGGAAGGGCAATTTAACATCAACACGGTAACACGCTATGCCATTCAAATAGTGACCGAAATAGCAGATGAGAGTAAAGGGAAACTGGAATTTTTGGAACCAAGTCTGATAAAAGAAGGTGACCACTTGTTTTTAGCTGTTGACATCATCAATACCGGCGATCATTACATCGTACCTGATGTCTCCATGGAATTGTTTAATGATGCCGGCGAATCGGTTAAAGTAATTATGGCTGCAAAAAAAGGGCTTTTTCCTGCTACTTCGGCACGCTACAGGTTCGACCTCGAGGGAATAGAAAGTGAAAAGACGTATCACACCGTAATAGTGGCAGCAGGTGAAGGAGATGATGTTTTCGGTTTAGAATACACACTCTTTTTTTAATGCCGGGTCATACATTTATTCTTTTTAAACCAATCAGATAATAACATCAAATTCCAAAAGAGAAATAAGTAGTTGGTTATTTGTACTAAATAAAGCATGTAAATGTGGAAATTTGTTTCAGTATTTACATCACTGTGGTTCATGTCATTGGTCATATATGCAGGCAAAGGCGATTTAGAGATACAACTGGTTAATAACAACAAGATTGAACTAAACCCGGGTTCCAACTCCAACATGGCCATCATGTTGGTCAATAATACGGATTCAGATAAAGAGTTCCAGCTTAAAATTACCACCCCGGACGGCCTGAGCCAGCTAACAGATTATTCATCGGTGATCGTGGAAAGGGCCAGCAAAAAATTAAAAATTTTTAGCTTTTATGTGAACGAATCTACCGGGGTGGGTGATTATTCCATTGGCATCGAAGCATGGGACAAGTTGGAAAACAGTAAAATCGGAGAAATTCAAATTCCCGTTTATGTAAAACCACAATACGCCATTTTAACCAGCGTAATGAAAGCACCTGATTATGTATTTTCGGGAGATACACTGAGTGTGCAATTTATGGTACAAAATTTATCAAATACAAAGGTCAACATTGAAGCAACGATCATCAATGCAAGAATTTCAGAAACCAAAAAGCTCGCGCTCGATCCGGGTTCCTCGGTGTTTATTGGCGTATTTGTGACCACCGAAAAAGACATCATCCAATATACCCGAAAAGGGGTGAGCCTTTCAGCTACCATTGTGGAGAGCCCTGAAACAACAAGTGAAACCTCCTGTGTTTTCGATGTGATTCCTTCGGGCAAAATCAAATTCGATTCTTACAATAGGATACCCACCAAAATATCCGGTCTTTTTGTAACCAACAACCAAACCGGGGAAAGACTCTATGGCTATATGTTTGATATTACCGGGTCAGGCACCATTTCGTATAGAAAAAAAAGGGAGATCGCGTTTCATTTCCGGGGACCAAACCGGCAGGGAAACCCCATACTTGGCCAGACAGATGAATACAACATCAAATATGCTTCGCCACATTCTAAAGCCGCAATAGGCGACAACAGCTACACCTTAACCGATTTAACCGAAGGATCGAGAAGCGGCCGGGGCCTTGAATATGAACACACCTTAAAAAAAATCAGCCTCGGTACCTTTATCAATTTCCCCAGGTTTTATCCCAACTTGCAACGGGTGGCCGCAGTGTATGGCGGTTATACTTTAGAAAAAAAACTGAACATCAAATTGGGATACCTGAACAAGTTGTTTGTTACAGATAGCGCCGCTCAGCTCTTTTCCCTTTCCGGGGGGGCCAGTCCACTAAAGTGGGGGGACATTAAATTTGAGTATGCCATGGGAATGTCCAATGGAAAAACCACCAAAGCCTATTCAACAGATTTGCGGGTGCATTTCTCACGTTACAGGATGTTTTTTGCCTACACCAAAGCCGATCAGGACTTCCCTGGGTATTTATCAAACTCACAATATGTTTCATCGGGTGTGAATGCTTCTGTTTTCCGTAAAGTAGATTTAACGCTGAATTACAATTTAAACCATACCAATATTGCACTGGATACCATGTATGCCAATGCCCCATTTAGCAGTAATTTGAGTTTTTCGGCGGGTTATGCCATCAATTTTAATCACAGCCTGAATATCGGAGCAAGTATGCGATCGAACGAAGACATGAGCCTGAAAAAAAAATTCAATTATAAGGAATATACGGCCCGCATTGGTTTGCGTAGCAGAATAAACCGCTTCGGGATCAACGCATACGGAGCCATGGGCAAAACAGAAAACCTACTTCCACTTAATGTGGGTGAGCTCACGAATGTGATCAATGCAAATTTATCGATGCAATATAATGTAAACAAAAGTATATTTGTAAAAACCTTTGTCAGTTACATGGGTGGGCAACAATATCTTACAGGCGGCCTGACCAATGTTTTTTATGGAGCGACCATCGATGCCAATTGGGGAAGTAAGGTTAAAGTTTTATTTCAATATCAAAACGGTTACCAGGTGGAAGAATATTATCGCGACAGGAGTTTACTTGGTTTGCAGGCAAGCTACCTGATGCATCGCAACCATGAGGTGGCGATGGGCGTAGATTATGACCTCAGGAAAAACTCGCTTAACAATACCGTACTCAGTGCCAGCTTAAAGTACACTTATACCATCAATATTCCTGTTGCCCGGAAGGAGGATGTCGGGGGACTTCAGGGCAGGATCATAAATCATGGTGTTGATAATATTGAAGGAATTTTGCTTACCTTGGCAGGAAATATCGTATTTTCGGATAAAAAAGGAGAATTTGACATTCCATTTGTAAAAACGGGAACACATTTTTTGTTTATGGACAATTCAAAATCAGGACTGAACACCATTGCCGAAACACCCGGGCCGTATAAAATAGATATCCTGCCGGGTGAAAAAACCTATTTTGAAGTATCTTTAACAAAATCAGGAAAAATAACCGGTACCATTGTGATTGAAGAAGATGAAAATAAGGATAAGAAAGGCTTTATTGCTGTAAAGGCAAAATTGGATAAGCTCATCATCGAAGTCAACAATGGCATCGAAACCTACCGTGTTTTTACCAATCAGGACGGGACGTTTGGTTTTAATGACCTCAGGCCCGGAACATGGAAGCTGATTGTGTACGACCGCGGAATTCCTGCGGGATATCAGTTGCTGACCAATGAATACAATATCAACCTGTCGTCCGCTGAGATCAAAAATGTGGAGATAGCTATCAGGAAAATTTCACGTAAAATCAAATTTCAAAAAAGCTGATCGCTTTTTTGAAACAAACTAACTACGCTTATGAAAAAGCCAAGTTTCACCTTCTGTATTTTA
>PCUL01000301.1:0-4394 GCA_002771745.1 Bacteroidetes bacterium CG18_big_fil_WC_8_21_14_2_50_41_14 | reverse complement strand
CGCCAGCAGTGCCCTGTACGCGCAAAACAGCCTCACTGTGAGTAAGAGAAGCCCCATATACATGGATTTAACACCATCATATAATGCCGGGCTTCCAAAAAAGGTAATCACCGACGAATCACAGTGGCTCAACTATACAACCCTCGTCCATCCGTCAGAGCCCAACATCTCGATCACGGTGGAAGTGGCTTCCGGGAGTATCCCTGATGGCATGGAGCTGCAAATTGAAGCCAAACCTTATGTAGGCATGAGCAAAAGCAGGCAGGGAATGCCCACCGGTAAAATTAGGGTTTCTAACCGGCCACGTGTATTGATTGATAATATCAGCACCTGCTATACCGGGTCGGGCAGAAACGAGGGACATCAGCTTATCTTTTCGTTTATTATCACCGATTACTCGAAAGTACGATCAGGAATCAGTACCATTTATGTGCAATATACCATTACGCAATAATTGACTTTATTTACAAAAAATATTCAGTAACCAATGTCGGGAGTTAAAGAGTCACCAAGGCAACGAATGATTTCAATGATGTATTTGGTATTGACTGCCTTATTGGCTTTAAATGTTTCCAAAGATGTGATCAACGCTTTTTTGGTGGTGAACGACAACATCGTTCAGACAAATGAAAACCTCTCACAAAAACTGAATGATATCTATGCCGATTTCGAAAAAAATTATCAGATAAACCAGGTTAAGGTAAAGCCATACTGGGAAAAAGCACAGGAAGCAAAAGCACTTTCCAGGGAAATGGTTGATTATGTCCAAAACGTACGGAATGAACTGATCGCTGCTACAGAAAACGTGTCAATAGATTCTGCAAAACTCATTTCAGTTAAAAACATCAAAAAGAAAGACAACTATTTGGTACCAACCCGATATTTCATGGGAAGTTCGAATGATGGCTCCGATGGTGCTTCGAAGAAGTTAAAAGATAGAATCATCCTGTTTCGGCAGGAAATGCTCGCGTTGGTCGATCCCAGAAACTTACAGAATGTCAACCTTGGCCTTGACACCGAAGGTCCCTACTACAATGCAGATGGACAGGAGCAAAACTGGGAAACCCATTTTTTTTATAATACCATTGTGGCTGCCGATATTCCTATCCTGAACAAAATTATTTCGGATGTTTATAACGCAGAATACGATGTGGTTAACTTATTGCACAAATCCATCGGACAAGGTGATTTTAAATTCGACAGAATAGAAGCCAAAGTGTTGCCGAAAAGCAATTTTGTTTTTATTGGAGATGAATATCAGGCCGAAATCATTGTAGCTGCTTACGATACCACCCAGAGCCCAGAAGTTTACTTCATGCAAGGTGTTGACTATCTTCCGGCAACCATGATTGGCCAGGCCACTTTGTTGGATAATGTACCCGGAAAAATAAACCTCAACCTTTCGGCCCGGATGGAAGGGTTAAATAAATATGCCGGGTTTGTGAGGGCAAAAGCAAGTACCGGAGAAGTAAACGATTATCACTTTAACAATGAATACTATGTAGCCAGTGCCTCGTTCACCATTTCCGCGAAAAAAATGAACGTGTTTTATATTGGCGTTGACAATCCCGTTTCGATTGATATTTCAGGTATCCCTAAAGAAAGTTTAACTCCGACTATCTCCTGCGGCACCATCAAGCCCGATCTTTCAAGCAACGATTGGGTGGTAAATGTTCCTGCAGGATGCAATGACGCGGTTGTTACCCTCGCCACCAACATCAATGGTGTGCAAAAGTATTTGGGTTCAAAGACTTTCCGGGTAAAAAAACTACCCGATCCCGCGGCCACCATTGCCGGGAAAAACTCAGGTGTTATAAACCGCGATATTATGATCGCTGCCGGAGCCCTTGCTCCAAAAATGCCCGACGATTTTGAGTTTGACCATTCTTTCGTCATCAGCTCTTTCACCATGACCGTTCAGCGGGGTTTTAAAGTGTACAACCTCGATTCAAAGAACGCCTATTTAACAACCGAAATGATCGATCAAATAAAACAAACAAATAGGGGACAGAGCGTGGTTTTCGAAAACATCATGGCCCGCGATCCCGATGGAATCGAGCGAACACTTTCGCCCATTGTTTTGACGATAAATTAGATGTCGGCAGTAAGACGAAAATTTCACTCGGATTACCGCCCTACATTTCGAAACCTTCTCCCGCCAAACCGCTCGTTGTTCAATTAATGGAAACCATTTCCTATAAGCACTTCCCACCGATTTGCTTATTACCTTTGTTAAACTAATCAACAGGTACGGAGTACCGCCAATATTTATAGAAAAACAAGATCACACTTTTTAAGGTGCAGCGCACCGTTCTATTTTCGTGTTGGCAGCAAGGCGACGACCCACCGCGCATTTAAGCACTTTCGGTTTTTCTCTTACACACATAGCCAACACAAAAAACAAAAAAAACTTAAATCTTTGCCTGCGCTCATAAAACAACTCAGACTTTTAGAACAAAACATTTTACTTGCAACTTTCGGAAAGTAAAACAAAAATACCCGACTTGATAAGGATATCAAACGGACTTTATTTCATCCACAAACAGACTAAAAATGAAAAAAACAAACCCACCAGTTTAAAACCAATGGGTTTGTGAATATTTGTTTGTTAAATGTTACAGACTAAAATTGGACTCTGCATGTAAAGAACAAAACCAATTTCTGTTTTAACGGTTGCCCATAACCTTCAAGGTTTCTGTTTGGCTACCGTTGCTAACGCTGATAATGTACATTTCGGCTTTTGTATCGAACACAAGGTGAATTTCCTTTTGCCCTTCGCTCACTTTGTAGGTGGAAGAAAATATTTTCCTTCCCACAACATCATAAACATTCACATTGTAAACCGTATTACTGTTTTCTGAAACCAATACCGCATGGATTCCCTGTGCATCTATTCCCTTGAAATAACAGAAGTTTCCGTCATCATTTGTGCCATCTCCCATTCCTGTGGCTGAATTCTTAAAAGAAGGGCATTCTTGCGTATATACTGGTGGATCAGGCGGGCTTGTAGCTAAAAAATCCGGTCTATTACAATAATCTGTATGAGCCTCACGGACTGCCGACTCCGTATTAAAAGTACTCAATGCAACATCTCCTATTTCAAGACATCCCGGATCGTTTACAAAACCGTTAACCTGTATCAGTGTATAACCAAAAGTTTGGTTGTTGTTGTTATAAATTCCAACAATTGACAAGTTGCCATTTTGATAGATGGAGTTTTCGGGAGCCCAGTATCCGGTAACAGCTTTCTGACTGCCCAGGGGAACAAGTTCGCGCGAATATGAATTAAAAGTATTATTGCCCGACATCAAATTTGAGGCTGTCGGAATATTGTAGCTAAACAGCAATTGATCTGAAGTTGCCCCATCAACAAAGCAATTGCCTGTTATCATTATTGCACCGTTGTTATAATGCATCTTATGTGCTCTGGTACTACCGAGTGCAATTGATAATGGATCACTAAATTCGTATTTTACCGGCTGCTGTTTAATGGTGCCATTATTATTTAATTCCATCACTGCAAAAGGATATCTTGACGAATTAAGCAATACAAACAAGTTGTTATTTGCTGTATTGTATTCCACATCAACTCCCGAATATCTGTCGATTGGAAAGTTGTAAACATTGCACCATTGCAGGTTCAAATTCAAGTCAATTGTCCCCACCATGGGGTTATAATTGCCTGCAAAATCAGTAGTTGTAGTCATGCCCGTAAAAGCAATCTCGGTTCCGGCTCCAGAAATCTCCAAATCAGTAACCACGCAAATCAAAGGGGCTTGTGGATCGGGAAGATTATCAGGGTCAAATATTAATACTTGTGGATTGGCTAATCCCAGTGCATCTATTTTCATAATAAAAGCCTTTGACTTACCTTGGATGTTGTTCATGTTAATATCAGCAAAAAGCTGGTCGGCCATAACTCCCGAAATGTAGAAAGACTGGGCTTCCCTGGAATATATAACCCTTAAACCAATGGCATTAGCGGGATCTTGTATACCCGGATAACTTAGGTCAAAATACTCTATACTAATCAACGCCATGGTTGCCTTATCATAAATTCCCAAAAACGGATAGCCCATTCCTGTTACACCAAGGGGATAATATACCTCCGTACCTGCGCCATATTGATAATCTTCTGTGGGATAGATAGTGAAATCAGTCAATTGGATGTTTTCAGGGGCAACCACGGTTGGTTTCTTTCCTGTTATGAAATTAGCCCCGTCTATTAAATGCCCATTAATAACAAAGCTATTTACACCCCAGTCCGTTTCATTGCCCACAACAAATTGCCGGGGCTGGTTGTTCACAAAGCCACCTTCAATGGAATGGCTTTATGTTTTTTGTACGTTGTTTGATCAGGGTAAGTAGTTACTTTAAACCTTTGCGAAAACCCT
>PCUL01000344.1:813-1140 GCA_002771745.1 Bacteroidetes bacterium CG18_big_fil_WC_8_21_14_2_50_41_14 | reverse complement strand
TTCGATATTCCCTTTAAATGCCTCCGCTCCATATGCTTTTGTCATCTGTGCCTTAAGTTGTGCTAATTGATTTTCAGGGATATGAGTAAAATCTTCGAATAATGATTCAATCCGTGATTCAATATTTTTTACTTCAAGAATCTTTCCGTTTTTAGCCATTTTAACATTAAATGTATTTCCTATCATCTTGGATAGTAAAGTAGAAAAAATATCTTGTTCATCATTCTTTTCAGAACTAAATTCCATTTTTCCCTGAGGTAGCTCCATTATCATACTCAGGCTTTCATATTTTACTTCTAAATCATAATCAGAAGGATTAACTGAAAC
>PCUL01000344.1:0-748 GCA_002771745.1 Bacteroidetes bacterium CG18_big_fil_WC_8_21_14_2_50_41_14 | reverse complement strand
GTATTATTGTCGCTTTGGAATTGGTAACTTGTCTATATTCTTTTCCATTCTCAAGGTTTAAAGTCAAGTCTGCTTTTTGTGCTTGACAAGATGTCAAAGCAATAGATAATAAAAGTAAATTGAAAATTTTTCTCATTGTTTATGTTTTTAAGTTTACTGTATCTCGAAGGTCGTTTGTTTAATTACCGCCAACGGTTGGCGGTATGAAACGTTGGGGATTGCGTGCTACTTTCCTGTCGAGTTACACCGAACTTGATGCGGGGCAGAACGCTCGAATAACCACTTAAACCCCAATGTTTTATACCGCTTGTTATAGCCAGTGCATTGTTCATTCTATCTTCTGTTTTATTGTCAATATGCGTGAAAGTATTTGATTATCACTCTGTCGAAACAAGGAAACAGTTGTTTTTATACAATTATCAATTTCTTCGATACTGTTTAATTTGAAAATAATTTTCTCGGTCGAATTACAGTTAGCAAAATAGAAAATATCACGGTAAATAGTCTGCAAATTGTAATTTTGCTGATAATATTCATCAAAGCACTTGTCAGAAATTATGGGGTATGAAGCAAAATATAAAAGACCAACACCATTTATATCATAATACGGATTAATTGAATATTCACAAGAAAAAAGTGTGTCGTCTTTTATTATAAAAATGCCATAATCTGTTGATATTTCTTCAATCAGTCCTTTTCGTAAAAGACGATAATCGTTTAAGAACAAAGGCGTTTTTGATAATTGGCT
>PCUL01000444.1:253-1013 GCA_002771745.1 Bacteroidetes bacterium CG18_big_fil_WC_8_21_14_2_50_41_14 | reverse complement strand
GTCACCCTCAATTTGACATGCATCATCACCACTTCCACTCCCGGTAAAGTTGAGCGTACCATAGTTTTGAACTGTGTAGTCTAAATTGTATTTTGGCAAAGTGAGACTTGCACCCGAGTTTACGACAATGGTTTTGTCACTTCCTGAATTTTGATAATTTTTTGTAATGGTCGCTGTGCCACTTACACTCAGTGTTCCTCCCGCACCAATCGTAAGTTTTTTGATGGTAGCAGTATTACCTGCGGCCACACAATAAGTTTCACCTGCCGGGATGTTCAAATCACTATTAAAGTTATTAGACAGTGTATTATCACAATTGCCAACGGTGAGGGATTCTTCCACCGATTTATTCGATGCAAAATTGAATTGAATTGAAGTACCGCTCACAGGAACGGCAACATATTCATTCAACCCACTGGAAGATAATTTAGCTATATATACTTCGGTAAGCCGGGATGCAATACGAATGGGCAGGTTAAATACTCCGTTTTGATTAACTGCACCTGTTAAAATCAGTCTTCCACCATTGTTTGGGTGGGCATCGTAAATCTGAACGATTTCAACACCTGTCGCCTTGGTACTGGCCAGCTGAATGGAGGTTTGCAAATTTGAAAAATTTTCAAATTTAAAAGATTCATCAATCTTCAGATCCAGAAAACTAGTTGGATTATTTTGGTTCGGTTTGTTGTCCTTACGACAGGATAAAAACAACAGGCCGATCGCAAACAAAATGGCAATTGAATAGATATTCCGCTTCATG
>PCUL01000444.1:0-238 GCA_002771745.1 Bacteroidetes bacterium CG18_big_fil_WC_8_21_14_2_50_41_14 | reverse complement strand
TTTTAATAGTTACTTTCGCCTTACGCATAGCAATTACCGCTCCAAAAATCATTACACAATGATGAATAAGAGATTAATTTTTCCATAGTTTTAATTTTTTCCCATTTAAAGAATATTATTTCCAATATTGATTCGCCTATAAAAGTACAACATTTATTTCGGAATAATAGTTCCTTTTCATCACGAGAAAAAGGATACTGAATTCTCTTGGAAAACATGGATAATTTGGCTTTATTTG
>PCUL01000187.1:451-1376 GCA_002771745.1 Bacteroidetes bacterium CG18_big_fil_WC_8_21_14_2_50_41_14 | reverse complement strand
GTTCCATCAAGCTGGCCAAGTACTACGAAATGGACGAAAACGACATGCTTTTCACGGTAGCCACCGATTCCATGGACATGTACCAATCGCGTCTGGCCGAAGAAAAACAAAAACACGGTGAATTCACTAATAGGGATGCGGCCGTCAGCTTCGATTCGGATTTGCTTGGATTGAACATCGACCACATGCTGGAGATGACCTATTATCAGAAAAAACGCATGCACAACCTGAAATATTTTACCTGGATTGAGCAGCAAGGCAAAACGGTGGAAGAACTCAATGCCCAGTGGTACGATGAAAATTACTGGAAATCACGCTATGCAAAAGTACAGGAATGGGATGATGAAATCAATGCCTTCAACGAACGTACAGGCGTGATGAAAGAATACAATTAACCATTTTGCTTTCGGGCATTAATTCATTAAAGAAATGATGCATCAAGAAATAACTTATTCCTGCACTACCTGCGGACAGGTATTCAGCGCTGCCGACGTCCGCTACTTATGTCCGGTTTGTGCCGGGAACAATGACCCGTTGCAACCTCCCCTGGGCGTGCTTAAAGTGATTTATCCTTATGCCGAATTGAAATCGCAAGGTGTTAGTTTTAAACAACTTAAAGAAAGAGAATTTCTTGATTTATTGCCCATTGCAAACATAGAAAACCTTCCCCCATTAAAAATAGGAAATACGCCTTTGTATCGTGTTCGGTCCATTCGCAATGAAACCATTCCTTTTGAACTTTATCTGAAAGACGACAGCCAAAACCCGACGTATTCTTTTAAAGACAGGGCTTCGGCGTTGGTATCGGCATTCGCCAAAGAGCACGAAATCGACACCATTGTAACGGCTTCCACCGGAAATGCAGGTTCCTCTCTGGCCGGGATTTGTGCTTCACAAGGACAAAAAGCGTACGTCATCGTTCCTG
>PCUL01000187.1:172-390 GCA_002771745.1 Bacteroidetes bacterium CG18_big_fil_WC_8_21_14_2_50_41_14 | reverse complement strand
TACGGCCTATAATCCGATGACCATCGAAGGAAAAAAAAGTGTGTCCTTTGAGTTGTTTGAAGAACTTGGAAAAATGGTTCCCGATGCGGTGTTTGTGCCTGTGGGCGATGGAGTGATTATTTCCGGCGTTTACAAAGGGTTCGAAGATTTGCTCCTGTCGGGGATCATCGATCACATGCCCATGGTGGTGGCTGTGCAGGCCGAAGGAAGTGCCAACC
>PCUL01000187.1:0-121 GCA_002771745.1 Bacteroidetes bacterium CG18_big_fil_WC_8_21_14_2_50_41_14 | reverse complement strand
TGGCTGATTCCATCTCCGTGGATATTCCACGAAATTTCCACATGACCCGCCAGTTTCTGGATCTTTATAATGGCGAATGGCTCACCGTATCCGACAACGAAATCCTCAATGCTTCGGCCCT
>PCUL01000370.1 GCA_002771745.1 Bacteroidetes bacterium CG18_big_fil_WC_8_21_14_2_50_41_14 | reverse complement strand
TTTCTCCATTAACTTCAAATTCTACGAGATATATGCCATTATTTAGTGTAGATAAATCGACTAAGTTTTCATTAGGACCCATAACTGTCAAGATACTTTTACCCAAATTATTATAAATAGATATTTTATTTACTGTCACATCAAGTTCATTTGAAAATGTAATAAGCCTTTTTGCGGGATTAGGATAAATACTAAAATCATTTTGCGATTGATCCTGAGCGCAAGAAGATAAAACCTCTTGTTTGCTTGAGCAACCTGAATTGTTGTTTTCAATAACAGTATATGAGTTTGAATTAATCAGATATTCACAGATACTCTCTACACTACAATCAGATAGTGATTCATTTTGAGTTATGTTCAGCATTGAGATTGACCCGGAAACTATGTTATCTAACCCGCGCAAAGAGGCTAATTTTGGATTTAGATAAATTATAATACCTTCAATACCATTTACCTTTGTTAATCTTTCAAGTCCCTCAATACTATTTAAAGAATCATTAACACCGATTGTTAATTCTCCATCAATTGATTTAATGTTAAGGCCATTCAGGTTCTTTAGTCTTGGATTCCATCGAATTGATAAAATTCCACCAAGCGAAGAAACCTTTTCTAGACCAATCAGACTATTTAACTGACTATTACTTTCAATATGAATTCCATGATTAATATATTCTAAGTTTCTAAGAAATGAAATGTCTTCTAAAGAGTCATTATCTTGGATTACTAAACTACCTGCTATTAATTTTAATTGATCTAATCCAGATAAATTCCTAAGGTGGCTTGTTGTTCTTACTGCTAGAAAGCCTCCAATTTCTTCAATAGCTTTTAGTCCTTGTATATTATTTATACTGTCACCGGATATTTCTACACTGCCTCCTATCACTTTACAGTTGGGGAAATTAGAAATAAAGTTATCTAATTGAAATTGATTTGAAAAAATAATTCCATTTGGCAAACAACTTTGAGAAAAAACAGAAAGGTGAACTGAAAAAAATAATGTAAAAATGATTATAAGAGGTTTCATTCTATTTGGTTTTCGTTTAATTGTGCACAACGGGCGTGCATATGCTTTGTGGCGGCCTTTGAAAGAAAAATCTTTCTGTCCG
>PCUL01000288.1:3057-23782 GCA_002771745.1 Bacteroidetes bacterium CG18_big_fil_WC_8_21_14_2_50_41_14 | reverse complement strand
GGAGAATAGAGAGTTACCCTGTCATCTCGACCAAAGGGAGGTTAAACATTCCTGCCATCAGTAAGCATGAGGCATAAAGAGCGGAGGAATATAGAATTCAGCCTGTTGAACAACCAATTTCGATTTTAGAGGTGAAATGGATTTTAAAGATGTCATTCACATCTTCATTCACCATAATGTGTTCGAATCTCGGAATAAGTTATGACCATCGTAAAAGAACACCGATTTTTAATCCAAAATGCAATCGTGACAAAATATAATCAAAATTAAGCCAATTTTTAGTCTCGAAATGTCTTCATCCATTGACCGGAATCAATGATCCAAAAGCTCCTGTACCAGCTAAACCTCTCCAATCCCCTCTCGATCAATCAACTTCCCGCCTGGAGAACCTCATAAAAAACCTATAATAAAAAGAGTTGCTTATTTATAATGAATAAGAATAGTATCTTTGCAAAACTAAATCATTCTACATGAAACTATTAAATATCCGTCAGGAAGTGATGCAAACTCTTGAAAAATCGATGGACACATTTTTAAGTAAGTACTTAAAACCCATCGAAGAAATCTGGCAACCACAAGAATTGCTCCCTGACTCAAACAGTCCTCAATTTATAAACGAAATACAAGAGATACAAGAACTTGCCAGAGAACTCGACAATGACTTACTTACCGTACTCATTGGCGACACCATCACTGAGGAGGCTCTTCCTACCTACGAAGCATGGTTAATGGACATAGAAGGAGTTGACCAACAAAATAGAAAAGGCTGGTCACGATGGGTACGCGGATGGACCTCAGAAGAAAACCGCCATGGCGATTTGCTTAATAAATACCTCTACCTCAGCGGAAGGGTAAACATGCGTGAGGTAGAAATCTCTACCCAGCACCTGATTAACGATGGAGTGGACATTCATACCGCAAAAGATCCTTATCGAAGTTTTGTTTACACCAGTTTTCAGGAATTGGCCACCAACCTATCGCACCGCAGGGTGGCATTGCTTGCCAAGAAAAGCGGGAACACCCATTTGGCGAAGATGTGCAGTTTTATCGCAGCCGATGAGAACCGACATGCTGGTGCTTACAAACACTTTGTATCAAGAATTTTCGAGCTCGATCCCAGCGAAATGATGTTGGCCTTTGAAGATATGATGAAAAAGAAAATCATCATGCCTGCACATTATTTAAGAGAGTCGGGTGGGAAAATTGGCGAGCTGTTTGCTCATTTTTCTGACGCCGCCCAGCGTACCATGGTTTATACCACCCATGATTATATCGACATCATGAACTCATTGATTAAAGAATGGAATATCGACAGCATGCGTGAGTTAAACGATTCAGCCGAAAAAGCCCGGGATTATATCATGGGGTTACCAGCCAGGTTACAACGTATTTCTGAGCGGATGAAAACCCCTGAAATACCTTACCAATTTAAGTGGATCACGGTGTAAGGATTTAAAATCGTTTTTTTGATCAACATACCGCTCAGGAATAAAATCAAAATCAGGCGAATTAATAAAAGCTGTGGATGTTCCAATTGCATCCACAGCTTCCAGCCTAACGGTGTATAGGTAACTCGCTAATTGTAACTACAGGCCAATACCTATTTCTTATACACCTCACCCGAGCCATTGGCGGTTACTTTTACCTTGGCAGGATCGCCTTGATAAGTCAGATCGCCGGACCCATTGAGTTTTGCCTGCAACGATTCAGCCACGGTAACGACCATATCCCCTGAGCCCGTGTTGGTTACGGTAGCATTTACCGACTTTAATCCGTAAGCATTTATATCGCCCGATCCCATTTGCGACATGGTTAAATCGATACAGTTTCCCGACAAGGAGATGTCACCACTGCCGAAACTGCTAATCATACAGGTTTCCAGCTGAAGTCCATCGGCTTCCACATCCCCACTTCCCGACACGGACAACTTAAACGACCCGCGTACCTCTCCGAACCTGGCATCTCCCGATCCATTTATTTCCAATTCCATGTTTTGAGCCTGCAAGTCGGCTTGAAAATCACCTGATCCACTTAACGACACAATCAGATTTGAAGTCTTAAAGCCACCTTCTAACTCTATATCTCCCGATCCCAAACTCTTGATTTTTTCAAGATTTGTCATGGTAATATGAACCTCCATCACATGGATATTAAAGTAATTGTTGCGTTTAACGTCCACTATCAAGGTCCCATTTTCAACTTTGGTTTCAACAGAACCAATGATGTCGCTATCGGCTTTAACCGTTACCACCTGGTCATTTCCCTGATGGATGATCAAATCGGCAGAGCAAACCAGTTTAATGGATGTAAAAACAGGTAGTTGGCGATCCTGGGTCAATACATCGACGTTATTTTTTGCAAGTAGCGAAGATGAGGTTACAATCAACATTGCGATGAATGTCAGAATAATATAAAACTTTTTATTAATTTGTGCTTTCATGATCATTTTGTGTTAAAGGTTATTTTATTTTAATGGAACCATAACTTGCATTGATGGTTATAAGAGCGCTTGCATTGCTTTTGTCACCAACGACAGCCTCAATATGCCGGTCAGAAATATCCTGGATATCTTTTGACACATCTGTCTTGTGTTCTGGAAATTGAATACTACCAAATTCCGAATTGATTCTAAGCTGGTACGAGGCTTCCTGATCGATTGTTATTTCAGCACTGCTGAATTCGGTTTCGAGTGAAATATTTGAAAACCCCTGCATTAAGTCCTGGATTTCAATTCCTCCATAACTCATCTCAAGGCGGGCGCTTTGTTCCAATTTTCCAATTTTTATGTTTGAAAAATTCGACTCTCCCTCAATATTTTTCATTGATTTGGCCTCGAACTGACCTCCTTCCAGTTCAAGCTTTGCCTTATTAAGTTGCCCGAAAAAGGCATCAGAATACTCGGTCTCCAGGCTGATATCGCCTGCCTTTTCCACTTTCATACGACCATAACTGACCTCCAATTTTGCATTGCTTAATACGTCTATCGTGGTTGACCCGAAACTCACTTCAATTTTATTTGTCGGGCCTGTAAATGAGGTGGCTGTCAGATCGCCGTATTGACTTTCGATGGTGGCATTCCCAGTCACCTCCCCAATCCAGGCCGATCCGAAACTATGGCTTAAGTCAAGGTTTACGTATTTTGGCATCATCACCTCCATGGTAATTTCAATTTGTTGGTTACTATTGTTCCCTTTTCCTGAAGACAATTTACAGGAAGCATTCACTTCACTTCGGCTTCCTGAAACGTTTGTAATGATTCTGTCAATCACCTCGTTGGCCTTTTCTGTACTACGCGCAGTTGCCTTTGCCGTTATTTTAATGGAGATCACCGGCTTTTCCCAATTTTTGCAATAAACTTTGCCAAATTCATGCGAAATAGTCAAATTCACCTGTTGATTAACATCAAATTGTTTTTCGACCAACACCTTCTCGATGGTTTCACCGGCCTGGAGAGGCTGCTGCCCTCCAACGAAAAACAGCGCTACCAGGGTTGCGAAACAAGTAGTCATTTTTCTTTTCATGGTTTTTTTGATTTAAAATGGATTAAAATTGTGTATAGGGTTCTCCCACACGATACCCTTGCGATGCCATGCGTGCTTCATTATTTAATGTATTTAAAATTTCGGCTTTTTTTATTTGTGTGTTGACCATGGCCGCTTTAACTGCCTCACTTCCGGGATTTTTCATGTATTCCTTCTCAATACTGAGTAGCCTGGCATTTAACTTTTCAATTTGTTTTCTAGCTACCTGATTGATGGTGGTAGTACTGCTATTTTCCTGCCTGACTTCCTTTATTTCATCCTCATCTATGCGGCATTGACCATCGTAATATGAAATAACCTGCTGCAAATCGTCCGGTATTTCAATCATAGTCACTTCAACCGAAGAAGCCTTCCCCTCCTTAAATGGTTCGATCGTGAGCCAAACAATTGAAGCCACGAGCAAGAGTGATGCTGCTGCTTTTAACCAGAGATTATTTCGACGGGTATCTTTTTTATGGCTGTTCAATTTCCTGAGTCGCATTGAAAAGCGCTGTTCATGGCCCTCAAGAGCTTCCTGATTTTCAAAATGCGCTTTGTTTTCTTTGATATATTTTTCAATTTTCCACATGCCACACCTCCTTTTTCCCCTGTTGGTTTTGTAGTCTCTGAATTTCCCCGATCAATCGCCGCCTGGCACGCGAGTATTTTGTTTTCACATTGTTGTATTCCAAATTGAGGATTTGTCCCATTTCTTCATAGTCCATACCCTCGAATAAATGCAGCGACAAAACAATCCGATATTGATCTGGGATATTTTGCATAGCCAATTGGACTTCTCTAAGTTGATATTGCAGGTCGGGTTCCTGGTCATCAAATTCCGCCTCCGTAAAAATCTCATGCTGCATCATCTCCCGGTAAGTCTGAATTGTTTTCTCGCGTTTTATCACATCAAGGGCTTTGTTGATGACGATCCGTTTTAACCAGGCGCCAAAACTCTGCTCATCGCTCAACTGACTAATTTTTTGAAAAGCGTCAATAAAAGCTTCTTGCATCACGTCTTCGGCTTCTACAGGATTTTCTAAAATGCGGTTGGCGGTGTGATACATGGCTTTATAATAATTTTTATACAACATCATCTGGGCTTTCCTGTCATTTCGCTGACAGGCCCTGATCAATTCCTGATTGGGATGTATGTTTAGTGACTTAATCATTTTCAAATTACTGATTAAAAGACGATCGAAAAATAATTGGTTACACTTTGGAGACGAAATTTGGGAAATATTTAGTATCGAAATTTTTGTCAATTTCTTTTCTGGGAAGGAGGTCCCGTGGCCGGGTTTATAACTGCGGGTCAGGTGTAGGCAATATTTCTATGCTTTCATTACTTATCTCCTTAATAAAATCATCTCCCTCATAATAATATTTTGTTGGGTAAGGATGAGTCTCAATAACAGGATATTTAATATTAACTTTTGAGTATAATTTTAAATTCTCAAAAACATTATCACTAAATTGGTCAGAAATTAATAACAAATCAATATCAGACCACTCATGTGTCATATTTTTTGCTGCTGAACCAAATAAAAACACCTTATGAAAGGTCAATCCATTTAATTGGCAATCATTTACGAATAATCTAGCTGTATTTATTGCACTATCTCTAGTAACCATAATCGTAATTTATTTGTTTCACCAATCATTTTGTTTGTAAATGACTCATTACATATATGATGCATTTTTGTCAAATAGTCAGGGTATCTACCCTCCAATTGAAATCGGTTTAAACTCAACATGAATTCACTCATGTCATCTTTCAGCTTTATAGGTGTGGTTGAAAGCAAATGAATCAAATTGTGAGTTCTGGGAGGTACATTTCCCTCATTGTGCTTAATCCATAATGCTTTACATATTTTTTCAATCACCAAATGTGCAAAAAACAATGATTGCAAGTAATTTTGACCTTTGAATAAGGTGTCAACAGCTGCCCAATCATCATCAGCTTGAATTAGCCAAAAATCAATATGTTCCTTTTTCGTTTTCATTTATCAAAGATAACTCATTTTTTATGAAATGAAATTTTGACATCATGGTGGTTTTCTCTGATTACACCTCTAATGTGTAAAAAAAAGTAGGTTTATTATCAGCGCAAACAACGGTAGTCAAACAAAAACTTTATAGGTTATGGGCAATAGATAGCATAAAAATTAGTCTTGTCCATTTTGGCAAAGTCTAATTTTGGTCTGTGACATTAACAGTCAACTATACAATCCCACTGGTATTAAATTGGCGGGCTTGTGTTTTATTCACTTGTTTGTTTTTAATCTAATCTGATCTATGATATCTATTTAATTTTCAATACATAACAAATATAAAGTCAAACTACTTCGAGCTGGAATAATAGGCCTCTGCCTTCTTTTTAAATTGATATGAAGCGCCGGTATTGATATTATTCCAACTCGTACTATCAATATAAACAGTACCTGTTGAATTGGTTACCTGCATGTTAAAAAACACTTCCCCATTTTCTATATTACCTGAAACGTAGAGACTGGCATTGTATCCGTTGGGAGATGTAAAGGTATAATCTAAATTAGGTTCCGATATTTTGGTCACCATTTCGCCCGATATATTTTTATACTGGATAGTATCCATTTGAACATCTCCGGAAGAGGTAACCGTGTACTTAACAGTATAAATAACATCAGGTGGGCTGCTGGATTTGGAACAAGACATGAAGCTGATGATTGCTAAAAACAAGGTAAAGTAAGTAATTTTTTTCATGGATTTAAATTAAGGGTTGTTTACGGTTATTTTATTAAAGTTCAAATATAAACAATGATACAATCGCACTTCATATAATTTAAAAAAAAATAACAGATTTATTCTCACATTCCTATCTTTGAGTCCGACTCCTATCCCTTTGATTCTCTTTTTTCCCCGACCCCGATGTTTTTGGTACTAAAATGGAGAAAATTTATGCAACCAGATTTGAAGTATCAGAACCAATTGGAGAATGTAGAGATTTTCACTTGGAAGTAATGAACATTTTTGACGCGCCGTATCTAAAGGATAAAGGTTTCATCGAATCGCTCCAGTATTGAAAGGAACTATCCGCATAGGCAACCAGGTTGTCATTCATGACCTGCAATTTAAACTCTACGGTTCCATCATTTATAACGCCCGACATAAACAAGCCGGCATCATAACCATTTGATGAGGTAAACCAATAATTCAGGTTATTTTCCTTTTTTATGGTAATCGTTTCACCATGAAGGTTCTTATACAGGATGGTATCCATCTGTACATTTCCGTCGGAAATAATGCTGTACTTCACTGTAAAAATAGTATCGGGTTCAGTAGGTGATTTAGAACAGGAAATGACAACAAACAGTGCCACAGCCATCAGAAATGTTCGTGAAGAATTCATCTTTTTAGGTTTTATGAGTTAAAAAATGAATAGGTTAATCGCCTCAAATATAAGGCATTTTTTGTTATTTGCGATGATGACGAGTAAATTATTATTCTATTCTACACATTTTAACCGATTTGGAAAGGTCCATAAGTATTTTCAGAAAAAAGCCACCACATCACTATGATTCTTACTTTTGCCTTGTAAGATGTATCCAAAATGAGAAAACATTATCCCTTGTTCGAAGCACTAGGTGCTCAATATCCCATATTAATGGCGCCCATGTTTCTGGTGACCAATACACAAATGATGGTTGCTGCTTTAAAAAATGGCATCACGGCTGCGGTTCCGGCACTCAATTACCGGACCGATTCAGCTTTGCGTGAGGCTATAGAAGACATCAGAAGGCAAACCGACAAGCCATTTGGCATAAACCTCATTGTGAACAAATCGAATATTAAATACAAACAACAACTCAAAACCTGTGCTGAACTAAAAGTGGGTTTTATCATTACCTCACTTGGCAATCCGAAAGAGACCATTGATTTGTGTAAGCCATTGGGCATCAAAGTATTTTGCGATGTAGTAGATTTATCCTACGCCAAAAAAGTGGCCGATCTGGGTGCAGATGCCATAATTGCTGTGAGCTCGATGGCGGGTGGCCATGCAGGTAATATGAAACCAGAAGAGCTGATACCTTTATTAAAAAAGCACTTAAGTATTCCGGTAATTTCAGCCGGTGGCATTGCAACTTCGGCAGGCTTGCAGCAGGCACTTGATCTGGGTGCTGATGGGGTATCAGTTGGAACCGCATTCATCGCTTCCATTGAAGCAGGCGTATCAGAGGATTACAAACAAGCACTGGTTGAATATTCGGCAAGTGACATTATCCTGACGAAAATAATTTCGGGGACTCCTCTTACCGTCATCAACACACCTTATATGCAATCGCTTGGGAACAAACAGGGGCTTTTAAACAGGTTGATGCATAAAAACAAATACCTTAAAAAATACATCAAAATGCTTATTGCCTTCCGGGGCATGAAAACGATTGAGCATGCGGCTTCAAAAGCTACTTATAAAACCGTTTGGGTTGCAGGAACATCCATTGAGGACATTCACAAAATCCGTCCGGTAAGCGAAATAGTAGCTTCACTCATAAAACCCTGAATTAAATTATTGCGATGGGATAATCAATTTTTTCTAAAAAAAGGCCTTCAGCAGGCACCGAGAATCCGGCTTTTTTTCGGTCTTTGGCCTCAATAATGGTGACCATATCCTGCGCTGTTAACTTTCCCTTGCCAATTTCCACCAAGGTGCCCACAATGGCACGCACCATGTTACGCAAGAACCGGTCGGCGGTAATGGTAAAAACGAGTTGATCGCCAAACACATCCCACCTTGCCTCTGTAATTTTACACAAGTTGGTCTGAGTCTGGGTATGCAATTTCGAAAAACTGGTAAAGTCGCTGAAATTCAATAAAAAACCAGAGGCCGTTTTCATGGCATCAATATCTAAGGCTCTATAATATGGATAACTTAAACCTTGTGTAAAGGGATTTTTCTGCTGGCTGATATAATAGCGATAAGTACGACTTATGGCGCTAAACCGGCTGTGTAAATCGCCAGGTACCAATGTAATGTTGAAAACTACCACATCCTCAGGAAGAAACCTGTTTAATTTATAGGTGGTGTCGGAAAGTTGATCCAAAGTTCCTTCTATTTCAAAATGGGCGTAAAATTCCCTGGCATGGACCCCGGTATCCGTTCGCCCGCATCCAACTACATTAATTTCTTGTCCCAGTAACAAGGTCAGTTTTTGATTGAGCTCAGCCTGTACCGTATGCGCATTCTCCTGTATTTGCCAGCCATGATAGCGACTTCCATTGTAAGCCAGTTTTATAAAATACCGATTCATGAAACAAAAGTAGGTCAAAATCCGGTAAATAAAACAGCCGCACAAACCCCATCCGTTGATGATGTCCATGCGACCGCCTGAATTCCTGATTTGTTAATACGTATTAATTAATCCTCAAAATCGCGTTTCATAAATTGAATGCGTTCGAATGATGCCGAAGTTGTATCATCCTGAAGCACTTTGCCCCTGAAATCGCTGATCTGATTAAAATGATGCACCAACATCCACTCCTGAAGATTCTTCAGAATTGTTTCGATATAGGGAATACCATTTATATACAGTGTACTGCATACCTGAACTGCGGTGGCTCCTGCAAGTAACAGCTTAATCATTCCGGTGTGATAATGAATCCCGGTTGAAGCCACCAGGTCACATCCAATATCTTTTCCAGCCAATAGTGCGATCCACCGCAACGGTACGTTTTGTTCCTCAGGTTGCGAAAAATGATTGTCGGTAATTACCTGCATTGTATTGATGTCGATATCAGGTCTGAAAAAACGGTTAAATAACACCAACCCCTGGGCACCATTTTCGACCAATTGAGAGGCCATAGAGCATAAATTGGTAAAATAACTTCCAAGTTTAATGGAAACCGGGATACTCACCTCCTTCTTAACTGCCACCAATATTTTAAGATATTGGTCTTCTACTTCGCTACTTTTAAGTGAAGCATTAAATGGAAAAATGCTGATATTCAGTTCCAATGCATCTGCTCCGGCATCCTGGATAGACTTGGCAAACTTGGTCCATTCAACAGCCGATGTACAATTTATGCTCGCAATTACAGGAATATCAATACTGGCCTTTACGGCTTTCACAAAATCCAGGTATTTCTCCAGGCTTGCCTCCAGAGACAACCCCATGACATAGTCTTTTGCCTCCGGATACCAGTAATACATCTCATTGCTTTTTCGCACATGAGCTTCGGATTCGGCCCTGATTTGTTCTTCGAATATCGATTTTAGAACTACAGCGCCTGCGCCGTACAAAGCACATAACTTGATATTCTCCAAATCCTCGGTTAGTTTTGAACTACTAACAATAAGAGGATTCTTCAAATGAAGTCCCATGTAGGTTGTCGAAATATTGATCATTTCAGCATACTTATAGGTAAATTTTTCTTGATTAGCGCCCAACCGGCCAACTGACGGGTAAGAAATTGAAATGCCTGTTCCAAATTTAACCTGGCATTGGCCGTGAGCCCTTCCTTCAATTCCCATTCATAGCCTTTTATTACCAGCACGTAAGTTTCGGGAGATTTTCCAAACAACGATTGCGACAAATGCAGCACATAATCAGGACTTATAGCATGCATCGTAAACTCCACCTGAGCCTCCGAAGGCTCAACAGTTTTAAACTTGTACTCATTAATCCGCTGTTCTTTGGTAGCATCAACAAAAACCACAATATCCCATTGAGATATTTTTTCCGCATCCTCAATATTCAACTGATAGTTACTATCGGTTTGCATACAGGTCAGGTGGTGTGTTTCGATCCATTTTTGAATCATCGTGACCATTTCATTTCCAATTCCGTCATCCTGACGACCCGGATTTCCATAGCCATAAACCAGTACTCTTTTTTTGGGTTCCATGATTATTTAGTTTTACAATCGATTATTTCGTTATTTTCATTAACAAGGGTCATTTCCAATGGCATTTGTCCCAACGCATGGGTGGCACAACTTAAACACGGGTCATAAGCCCTGATGGCAACCTCTACGGCATTCATCATACCTTCGGTAATTTCTTTTTGTCCGTTCATGAATGATTTAGCCGTATAATTCACTGCCACATTCATGGGTTGGTTGTTGTTGGTAGTTGAAACGATTAGGTTGGCCATGGTGATTTGGTCGTTGTCGTTTATTTCGTAGTGATGAAACAGGGTTCCGCGAGGAGCTTCGATAACACCCACACCCCTATGCGATTTTTTACCTTTCACCACCAAGTCTTCATTCTGAAGATCAGGATCTTTCAAAAGGTTTCTAATTTCTTCAGCGGCATGTAAGGTTTCTATCAATCGTGCCCAATGATAATGAAGCGTCATGTTGTTTGGTTTGCCATGGGTATAGGCTTTGAACTCTTCAAATTCCATTTGGGCAAGAGGGGTTGGGATAAAATCACAAGTATTAAGTCTTGCCAAGGGACCCACCCGATACCAGCCTTTCTCTTTTCCAAGGTGTTTCAGGTAAGGGAATTTCATATAACTCCAATTCCGGACTTCTTCTTCAATATACTTGTCATAATCCTGGCAATCCACATCATCCAGGATTCTGGTTCCTTCTGTATCAACTGCGCGAAGCACTCCATTATAAAGATCCATTGCACCATCGGCACGAACGATACTTAAGTGGTTGGATGGGAATTCTGCAAAAGTGTCAACCAGAGTCTTATTATTTTTGTGATAGGCCTTAAAAAAAGCCAGGGCACCAACTGACCATTCAACCATTTTATCTGCATTGAGCGGATCGGCCCCATGGAGTAAAATATCGCGTTCCTCTATACTCAGATTTTTATTGATGCCACCAGGGATTGCACCTGTTCCGTGAATTTTTTTCCCGGCAGTATATTTAATGACCTCCTGTCCGTATTTACGCATCATAACCCCTTGAACGGCTAAGTCTTTGTGGTGCATTGCCACGCCGATGATATTTCTAATGGCAGGATCGGCATCAATTCCAAACAAGAAGTCAGGTGAAGAAAGGTGGAAGAAGTGAAGCACATGCGATTGGAAGATTTGCCCGTAATGCATTAAGCGGCGCATTTTTTCTCCAACAGCAGTTAATCCCATACCAGTTCCTGCCCCTACGATCACATCCAATGCTTTGGCAGCCGCCAGGTGGTGGCTAACAGGACAAATTCCGCAAAGACGTTGTACCAACACGGGAGCTTCCCAATAGGGTCGGCCTTGTACAAAGCGCTCAAATCCCCTAAATTCAACAATATGTAACCTGGTTTCGCGAACTTGCCCGGCATCATCAATCTGAATTGTTACTTTTCCGTGTCCTTCAACTCTGGTTACGGGCTCTATAGTGATTTTCTTTGGCATAATTCAATCTTTTTCAAATGGTTAATCAAATTTAATAACTTCATAAGGCAGGTCCAATTTACTTCCTGTAATCAGCGCGACAAGAGCATCCCAAATTAAATCGGCTCGGGGCGGGCATCCAGGCAGGTAATAGTCGATTTTTACTATTTCATGACATGGATACACCTTGTCGAGCAACATGGGCAACTCATCGTCATTGGGCAAAATATGTTGGGTGTTCAATCCAACAGTAGGCCCATTAATATAAGCTTCATTCAGGCATTCTTCGATGGGTATACCATTGCGCAATGCAGGCAAACCTCCCATAATAGCACATTCTCCCAATGAAATCAGTATTTTACAATTTTTTCTAAAACTACGGAGCACTTCTACATTTTCACTATTGCAACATCCTCCTTCAATAATGCCTATATCCACAGGCTTTGTAAAAGTCTTTATATCGTCAACAGGGGATTTGTTAAATTCAACCAGTTCGATAAGGTCGAGGATACGCTCATCAATATCGAGCACCGACATGTGACATCCAAAACATCCGGCAAGTGAAGTAGTTGCTATGATCTTTTTTTCCATTTTTTTTAATTTTCAAAATTAATTTTCAATTTCACTGCCAATTGGTTTATGATCGTATTTGCGCTGGCCAATTGGGACTTCAAAACCAATCTCCTTATAAATAATAGAACCTACCGGACAATTTTCCATTGCTTTTTTTGCAAGGGCACTGGATATTTCTTTGCCCATTTTCTCATCAAGCAATACTTCCAACTTATGGCCTCTCTCCTTAAACGCGAAATAATGGCGTCCATGTTCATCCTTGATGGTTTTTATGCAGCGCTTGCAAAGGATACACCGATTTTGATCTTTAATGATGTAAGGACTTGATCCATCCACACTTTTTATGGGGAAATCGTATGGAAACCGGGGAACCATCATCTGGTAACGATAGGCAAGAGCCTGCAATTCACAATTGCCACTTTTTTCGCATGATGGACAAAAATGGTTACCACTTACAAACAACAATTCGATGATGCCTTTGCGGAAGTCGTTAATTTCAATTGTGTTGTTTTCAACCTCCATCCCATGTGCTGCAGGTGTGGTACATGAAGTCATAAACCTGTTGTTGATCTTAATGGTACACATTCGGCAACACCCTTTGGGCAGGGCCCCAGCAAAATTGCACAGGGTCGGGATAAAAATACCATTTTCATGAGCAGCTTCAACAATGGTTTTGCCCTGATCGGTGATGATTTCTTTACCGTCTATCTTAATTTTTATTTTATTGGTCATGATATTAATATATTAAGCGTTATGATGAAAAAGCGGCTGGCGCCTGACTGCTTTGCATGATTCAAGTACAGAGGCCTCCAACGAAAACCCGCTATCATATTCAATCTCTTTTTGAACCAGGGCATCATACAAATGCCTGAAGTTTCTGATGCTGGAAACAATGGGGTTGGCGGCTGTCTGCCCCAAACCACACCGGCTGACTTTAAGTAAATTGGCCCAGTTGACCATATCCTCTATGTCGGTTTTAACTCCGCGTCCGTTAATCACTTTCAGTAGCTTTCCACGCAGCACATAGGGCATATTTCGACAAGTTGAGCAGGTGCCGCATGATTCTTCAATAAAGAAATTCATGAAATTAAGTACAACTTCAGTTAGTAGGTCTCGATTTTTATTGAAAACAATCATCGAACCACCTGTAGGCAAATCGGAATAACTCAGTTCCCGTTTAAAATCTTTTTCTCCAATCAAAGCACCCGAAGGTCCACCTACCTGTATGGCCTGTACCTCATCTGCCCCACACATATCCAGAATGTCACTAATTTTCAGTCCCCATTCCACTTCAAAAATGCCCGGGAAACGGCAATCGCCGGATATACTCAGTAACTTGGTGCCAACAGAATCCTTATTACCCAATTGATTATACCACGCTGCTCCGTTTTTAATAATTTTTACAACGGTAGCCAATGTCTCTACATTATTTACAACAGTAGGCAAATTTAAGTAGCCTTTCTCGACAGGAAATGGTGGCTTGTCACGTGGCTCTCCCCTCTTTCCTTCCAAAGATTCGATCAGGGCAGATTCTTCACCACAAATATAGGCGCCAGCACCCAGTTGGATTCGGATATCAAAATCAAAATCCACTATGCCCGCAATCGACTGACCCAGATAATTGATCTTACGCATGTTTTCGAGCACACCATTCAGATAAGCAAGCAAATACTTGTACTCGTAGCGCAGGTAGAGTAGTCCCACATCAGCGCCAACTGCATACCCGGCTGTGACCATACCTTCAAAAACCATTTCAGGATACTCGGTAAGCAACACCCTGTCCTTAAAAGTTCCAGGTTCTCCTTCGTCAGCATTGCAAATAATATAGCGGTGTTCTCCTTTAGCCCGGCTTCCAAATTTCCACTTTAAACCACTTGGGAAACCGGCACCACCCCTACCCCTGATATTCGACTCCGAAACGATGTCGATGATTTCCTCTGCCGAGGTATTTGGCAAGATGTCTTTTATCACTGTAAACAATGGATAATCATGGTTTAACAAAGCACCTTTGCGGCGAATATTATTATATACCATGGCATTGATCACAGGAAGTGCATTATTTCCATCCCCACATGCTTCCACCATCAATTCCTCTACCTGCTGACCTTGCTTTAAACCGTTGATAATCTGCTTGGCTCGATAAGGGGTTAAACAAGTAAATACCTTGTCGTTGATAATGGCAGCAGGTTCCTGATCGTTCATCCCGATACAGGAAGTCGAAAACAAACCAATGTTTCCATCGGTAGTTACCCCGCCGATTTTAATTCCACAGGCTTCCTCAAAGGCATTAAGCACTTCTTTACGCCCGTTCATGTTAGCGGTAACGCTGTCGTTCAGGTAAATGTTCACTTTAGCTAACGGCTTGTCGCTATAAAAGTGATAGAATGATACCGTTTCTTTGATTTGTGCCGCCGAGAGGTTTAATTTATCTGCCAAAATTGCAATGGTCGCTTTGTCAACATATCCGGAAATAGCTTGAATATCGTGTAAAATATCCATCAGCCTTGCGCTGTCTCCATTGTATTTGTTGATGATTTCAATAATTCTGTCCTTCATTGATAATTACTTTTTATAATAAAAAAGATTACAATTTGATTGTTAAATAATTAACAGCAAAGATAATCCTTTATCCTGTTAATTGTTTAACACATGAAAATTTATAATCAATTTAAATTAGTTTTGCCGGTGTAATTGAGGAAAATGATAGTCACTAAAAAGATTGAAATAAAAGGGTTGGTGCAGGGTGTTGGATTTCGACCCGCCATCTACCGAATCGCGATGAATCATTTGATTAAAGGTACGGTAGAAAACACAAATGCAGGGGTGATCATTGTGGCTGAGGGGTTAGAAAAGCAAGTCGACTCCTTTATTAATATATTACCCGATCAGGTTCCTGTGGCGGCTAACATCACCTCCATAAATATTGAAAGGCTTCCTGTTCAAAACTATCCGGATTTCAAGATAATAAAGAGCAGTTCAAACTCTGATGAAATTACACAAGTGAGTCCCGACATAGCCGTTTGCGAGGATTGTTTAGATGATTTAAAACATCAACCCCACAGAATAAACTACCCTTTGACCAATTGCACCAATTGTGGTCCGCGATTTACCATTATCAAATCACTACCATACGACAGGTTACGAACCACGATGGCTCCTTTCGAAATGTGTCCTACTTGCCGGGATGAATATACGAACGTCCTTAACAGGCGTTTTCACGCACAACCCGTAGCATGCAACGACTGTGGTCCGAAATACACCTTATTAACCCAACACGATCAAATAACTGATTTTATTCAATTGGTAAAAGCGGCAGCCCTGATGATTGATTCAGGTAAACTACTGGCTATTAAAGGAATGGGAGGGTTTCACCTGGCATGTGCTGCATTAAACCGTGAGGCTGTTTTAAAAATGCGTGAACTAAAATGTCGGGAAGGAAAACCTTTCGCGCTCATGGTACGAGACCTAACTGTTGCCGAAAAATTTGTTATCCTTGGTGAGGAAGAAAGACGATTATTAACAAGTTGGCACCGCCCTATTGTGTTGGCCACCAGCCTGGGAACCATCCCTAGTGAAGTGGCCATGGGGCTTAATTCAGTGGGAATCATGCTTCCGTATATGCCTTTTCATCATTTGCTTTTTGAACAAATGAACAGTGATGTTCTGGTGTTCACCAGTGGTAATTTTTCCGATGAACCCATCATAATACAAAATGAAGAAGGCATCAAGGCATTTTTAGATAAAACCGCAGCTGTTATTTTTTATAATCGTGAAATAGTTAACAGAACTGATGATTCAGTAGCATTTGTTGTGAATCGCAAATCGCGACTTATACGGCGATCAAGAGGTTATGCACCATCGCCTGTTAATCTCAATCTCAATATGGAAGGGATCTTTGCGGCAGGTGCCGAGCTTGTCAATTGTTTTGCCATAGGGAAAGGAACTCAAGCCATCATGAGCCAACATATTGGAGATTTAAAAAATATGGAAACCCTTGATTTCTATAGCGAATCCATAGAACGCTTTAGTCAATTGTTTCGTTTTGTTCCTATTTTGGCTGTTGCTGATCTACATCCCGATTATCTCTCCACACGATATGCTGAAGAAATGAATATCCCGCTTATACTGGTGCAACATCACCATGCCCACATGGCATCATGCATGGCAGAACACGGTTTGACTGAAAAAGTGATCGGGATATGTTTCGATGGTACCGGGCTGGGAACCGATGGTCATATCTGGGGAGGGGAGTTCCTTTATGGGGATTTGCTTGGTTTTGAACGATTTTCCCATTTCGAGTATATTCCACAACCGGGAGGTGATGCCGTTACCAAACATCCATGGAGAATGATGGTTTCCTATTTAGTTCATTATTTTGGCACCGGAATTTTTGAGGAATACCCGTTCATTTTAGAAGGGATTGATAAGACTGAATGTAATGTGGTGGTTTCGATGATAAACAATAAAATTAATACGCCGCTCACCTCCAGTACTGGACGATTGTTTGATGCAGTTTCCGCTTTACTGGGCATTTGCCGTCATGCAGCCTATCATGCCGAAGCCCCCATGCAACTTGAAGCCGTTGTTGACCCATATACAGATTCGGTTTATTCTTGGATTCCCGGTTCATCTATTAGTTTTAAACCACTTTTCAGACAAATTTTGGATGATTTATCCACAGGCATTTCAGTTGGGGAAATTTCAGGTAAATTCCATAACACCCTGGTCGAAGTGGTCGTTACAACGGCTAAAACCATGCGTACTAAATTGAACACCAATATGGTTGTGTTGTCCGGCGGCAGCTTCCAGAATAAAATGCTACTTCAAAAAACCGAAAACAAATTAAAAGATTGTAATTTTGCTGTTTATTCTCAGGAGCAGGTTCCGTCAAATGATGGTGGAATTGCGTTGGGACAGTTAGCAATCGCAGCTCAACGTAGACTGCATAACCGACTTTAATAATAGTTATTTAAATTGGACTTATGTGTTTAAGTATACCAGCACGAGTAGATGAAATTGATGGCAATCTGGCTATTTGTACCGTTGGAAATTCAAGTTATAAAGCCAGCCTCGAATTGCTTACCCGTGGCGAAGTCCAGGTAGGTGATTACGTATTGATACACACTGGTTTTGCCCTCCAGAAATTGAATGAGGAGGATGCCATGGAATCTTTGAAAACCTTTAATGATTTTAAAACACTAAACGAGCAAATGGATCAAGAAGAAAAAGATAACAATACTCATCTGATTTAGATAACATGAAATACATTGATGAATATCGCGACAAAGAGCTTGTTAGACTATTTGCTGAAGAAATAAAAAAAACCTCCACCAAACATGTAAAACTGATGGAGGTCTGTGGTGGACACACCATGTCCATTCAGAAATTCGGAATCCCCGATTTACTCCCTCCCTCGGTTGAGCTTATTTCAGGACCAGGATGCCCTGTTTGCGTAACCAGCCGCGGCTATATCGATCGGGCCATTGCCTATTGCCGTCTTTCTAATGTTATCATTACCACTTATGGTGATTTGATCCGTGTGCCGGGTTCCACATCAAGCCTTGAGAAAGAAAGAGCACTTGGTGCCGATATTAGAATTGTTTATTCCATATTAGATGCCCTGATGGTGGCCAAGGAAAACAGAAGCAAAAAAGTAGTTTTCCTGGGTATCGGTTTCGAAACCACCGCGCCAGGTTCTGCTGCCGCCATCATTAAAGCCAGTATGGCCGGATTACGCAATTTTTATGTCTATAGTGCCCATAAAGTAATGCCACCTGCCATGGAAGCCCTCATTGACGAAGGAGTGCAAATAAATGGATACCTTGGACCCGGGCATGTGAGTACCATCACCGGAGAAAAAATTTATTATGGTATCCCAAAAAAGTATGGTTTAGGGGTTGTAATCAGTGGGTTTGAACCTGTTGACATCATGCAAAGCATACTCATGCTGGTACAACAAATTGAAAACAATCAACCAAAAGTTGAAATTCAATACACCCGTGTAGTAAAACCGGAGGGAAACATAAAAGCACAACAGATGTTGGAAGAGGTTTTTGAACCACGGGATGACTGGTGGCGTGGGTTAGGCATTTTAAAAGACAGTGGGCTGAAGATCAGGGAAAACTATCAAACACATGATGCCGAAAAAATGATCGAAGTACAAGTTGAAAAAACCATCGAACCCAAAGGTTGTATTTGTGGGCCAATCCTGAAAGGGTTAAAAAAGCCCAAAGACTGCCAACTTTTTGGAACTGTTTGTACTCCTTCCGACCCAGTTGGCGCCTGCATGGTCTCAAGTGAAGGATCGTGTGCTGCCTACTATATGTATAACAGGTAATCTCAAAAAACGACATGGAAACATGAAAAAAAACGATACGATACTTTTGGGTCATGGCAGTGGTGGAAAAATGACGCATGACCTCATCGATCACCTGTTTGCCCGGTATTTCGATAACTCCATATTACGCCAACAAGGTGATTCGGCTACATTTGATGTTGGTGCCGGAAAGCTTGCATTTACGACTGACTCGTTTGTGGTGGACCCGGTTTTCTTCCCCGGTGGCAATATCGGGCATTTGGCTGTGGCCGGAACGGTAAACGACCTGGCCGTTTCTGGAGCCGTTCCATTATACCTGAGTGCAGGATTTATCCTCGAAGAGGGTTTTCCTATGGAAAATCTTGAAACCATTGTAAAAGCCATGGCAGAAGAAGCCAAAAAAGCAGGTGTTTTTATTGTGACTGGTGATACAAAAGTGGTTAATCGAGGCCAATGCGACAAGCTATTTATCAACACATCGGGTATTGGGCAACTTGATTCTGAATATGAGCACATCAGTAGTGGAATTAACATACGTCCCGGAGATAAAATAATAATCAACGGGAGTATTGGCGATCATGGCATGGCCATCATGTCAGCGAGAAATGAGCTGAATATCAGTACAAAAATTGAATCGGACTGTGCTTGTCTTAACCACCTGATTAGTGAATCCATTTCGGGATGCCAACAGATCAGGTTTATGCGCGATGCCACGCGTGGTGGTTTGGGAACCGTAGTTGCTGAACTGGTAAAAGGTAAATCCTTTGGACTGAAAATTGATGAAACCAAACTACAGATCAAAGAAAATGTACGGGGCCTATGCGAAATGCTTGGGTTTGATCCGCTTTATGTTGCCAACGAAGGAAAAGTAGTCATAGTAGCAGGAGCTGACGAAGCTAGCGAAATACTTAAACGCATGAAGCAACATCCTTTGGGTACAGAAGCATCCATTATTGGCGAAATCACCAGCGACCATCAGGGAATAGCCTGGCTCGAAACAGTGATTGGTGGTAAACGCATCATTGATATGTTATCAGGACATCAACTGCCTCGAATCTGCTAGTCGCCGTAATGTTCGTAAAATTTTGCAAGTTCCGTAGCCAGGTCATTAAAAGCTACATAATGGTTTGAGCATCCCTTGCGTGAGCAGATGGTTACACGGCCACCAACACGCAGAACGAAGGAAACCATGGGAGCTCCGCAAAGTTTACACTCCTCGTTAACCAATAACTCCTTGTTGCAATGCGGGCAATAAAAATCTACAATCTCGCCTTCTTTAATTTCCAACGAAGATACGTGATCGAAACATTCATACACAGAACACAGGTTAACGGTTCCTCGGTCTTCGACAGAGACAACATTCAATTTTACAGATGGATGACCACTAAGTAGTACCTTTTCATCCATCAGAGAGGATAAACAATGTGGACATTCAACTGTCATGGAAATGTGTTTTCTCATTGTTGATATTTTTATATAAATACTTTTGCTAAAATAGCGATTAAATGAAGCCAAGTCAACAGCAGCGCGTAATCAAGAATTGATACAAATAATGGAAATGACACTCCTTGATGTACATTTTATGGACAATAGTTCTCATTGTCAATCTGGAATAATACTTCGTTATTGATGCACCAATGTTCTAAAATTACGGCACCGGAATTCAACAAACTATTCTGCCATTGTTTGCCGGCTGATGCTATTTATTACCTTTGCGACAATAAAATGATATTGATGGGTTGGCACAAGTCGGTGGCTCCCATCAATAAATGGACAGTAATTATTTGAATATTAATAACATTATTATGTGCGGAACATGCGGCTGTGGCGAAGACGACCACATTTCTTATACCAAACCAGGGGCCTCTCACCAGCATGAAACAGAGGATCATCATCATGACCATGAACACGGACACTCCCATACTCATGAACAAACGGGAGATCACCATCATACACATCGCCATGAAATCAGGCTAGAACTGGACATTCTTTCGAAAAAC
>PCUL01000288.1:0-3013 GCA_002771745.1 Bacteroidetes bacterium CG18_big_fil_WC_8_21_14_2_50_41_14 | reverse complement strand
CGGGTCGGGAAAAACCAGTTTATTGGAACGGACCATTAAAGAACAAAAGCTGAACCATCAGTTTTATATCATTGAGGGTGACCAACAAACATCAAACGATGCCGATCGGATTGATGCGGCAGGTGCTCCGGTAATTCAGATAAACACCGGAAACGGATGCCATTTGGATGCCAAAATGATTCATGTGGCTACAAAAAAGTTAGAGGTCGCGAAGAACTCAATTCTATTTATTGAAAATGTGGGCAACCTGGTTTGCCCTTCATTGTTCGATTTAGGTGAAGCCAAACGCATTGTTATCATCAGTACTACCGAAGGTGATGACAAGCCCGTTAAATACCCGACCATGTTTCAATCGGCACAATTATGTATCATCAACAAAACCGATTTGCTACCCTACGTTGATTTTAGCATGCAAAAGTGCCGGGAATTGGCTTCACGCGTAAATCATCACCTGGAATTCATCGAGTTATCGGTAAAAACGGGTGAAGGCATGGATCAATGGTACGATTGGCTTAACAAACAATCAGCCACGTAAAAACAGGAGTTTATAATGATGTTCATTAGTCCTGTCTGTAATTCATTATCTTTGATTAAAAACTGAACCCTTGAATTTGCTTTTTATCAACATACGCATACTTGACCTTGTAGACATTCTGCTGGTAGCAGTGCTCTTATTCACACTTTATAAGATGTTAAAAGGGACAGTGGCCATCAATATTTTTCTTGGATTGGTAGCCTTGTTTCTCATATGGCAACTGGTTACTGCCATACAAATGAAGCTGCTTTCGCAGATTTTAGGAGCCTTTATTTCAGTTGGTCTGGTGGCATTAATCATTATTTTTCAACCCGAAATCCGACAGTTTTTATTGGCATTGGGAACACCTTACTTCTTTCGCCGATACGGTAAAAAATTCCACTTTCTTAAATTTGCTTTTAAAGAAAAAACAGATATAAACCTCGACCCGCTTTTAGTGGCATGCAAGCACATGGCTTCAACAAAAACCGGGGCTCTTATTGTGATCACCCGACAAAACGAATTGGCTCAATTTGTAAGAACCGGACAGGAGATTAATTCAAACCTGTCGTCATCCCTGATTGAAAATATATTCTTCAAAAACAGTCCGCTTCACGATGGGGCCATGATTATAACGGCCAATCACATAAAAGCAGCAGGTTGTATCTTGCCGGTATCGAAAAAACAGGTAAACCGCCATGTCGGATTACGCCACAGGGCTGCCATCGGTATTAGTGAAGTGAGCGATTCTATCGCAGTGGTAGTTTCAGAAGAAACAGGCAATATTGCTTATGCCATGCACGGAGAAATAACTTACCTGGTTTCTGTACAGGATCTACAGGAAATGTTGGTAGAAGAATTGGGACTTGAGATGGAGTAATATTTGAGAGTTCAAAAGAGATGATCAAGTTCCTCGAATTAAAATATGTTGGAGAGCATCATGATCGATTCCTGACTATTTCTTCCTTTAACCCATCAGGTTCAATCACAAAATAACGAACATGAATGAAATACCTTTTTTAATTCCTCCTGGCTATTTTGGTGGTGATGGTTTGTCCGTTATAAAACCTCAATAAAGCTACATAGGTTCCTGACGGTAGTTGATCAATGTCCAGTGTCACCTGTCCGGGAACAATTTCTGAGTCAACCTCCATCAACGATCCGGACAGATTATACAGCGATACATTTTGTAAGGACATTGTTGCGGAAAAAGTAATCATGACCTCACGATCAGCCGGATTGGGATAACAATGAATTTGATCAGCCAACATTTCGTTTTGTCCGACTATATAGCTGTTTAAAAAGGCAATACTCGTCACTTCCTGGGTCGGTCGATCCAAATCAATGGAACAAAGTGTAAAACCTGCTCCAACATCGTCCGTCCACCAATTGTAGGTATCTATTTCATCAACGGAGCTGGAGAGCAAAATCCAATTTCCAAAAAAATGCATCCAAATACTGTCCTTTACTGTTTTCTCTTCTTTTTGGCGAAGCGCGCTAAATGTCCCAATGGGAAGCACCATGGTACCCCAGGCATCTACAGTGAGGTTCTCGCTGGTGCTTGATTTGTATTTAACTGAGTCCACGCCGGGTAAAGAATTATCCGCTATCTTAATCTGCATACTGTACTGCTCCTGGCGAGTATTGCCATAGCTTTCCGGAAAATCAAGATAGATATTGGGCGGTTCCACGCTCATGGTAACGAAACCATAGTTTTCAACGGTTGCGGCTACTCCGATATTTGAAAGTATGCTGTTGGTGCGGTTGAAATAGGCATAGGAGTCAGAAGAAACGATGCCAATGGCAAAGTTGGCCATGGGAAATGCATCCCCATAAGGAGTATCCGATGGCAACATAAGGCTCACTGTATCCATATCCAGAGCGGTCAGAGCGCTGAAATCCCAGAGTTTATCTGTGCCGGGTTCACCGGGTGTAATCTGTGCTGCATTGGTGGAATCATACGCCATCAGGATTTCGGTTCCTGCAGACGCCAAAGCGTTGTTGGTGATGGTAATCTGGGCAGAAACAATGGAGACTGCCATCAGGGCTGTTAGTGTTAAAAGTAGTGTTTTCATAGTTTTACAATTTTATAAGGTAAACCACCACAAAGATATAACAATAATATTCAAATAATCATAACAAAAAAGGCTTGCAATAAAAAATTGCAAGCCCCTTAACTATTTTCACCTGATTATCCGATGAGTTCTTTCATTCTTTTTCCAATATCTGCGGGCGAATCCACAACATGAATGCCACAGGATGTCAAAATTTCTTTCTTGGCCTCCGCGGTATCGGCCTTACCACCAATAATGGCTCCGGCATGACCCATGGTACGGCCTTTGGGTGCAGTGGCTCCTGCAATAAAACTCACCACAGGTTTGGTTCCATGTTCCTTTATCCAGTATGCGGCATCAGCCTCCATGTTACCGCCAATTTCACCAATCATCACGATACCCTCGGTTTCGGGATCATTCATAAACAACTCCACTGCTTCGCGGG
>PCUL01000438.1:972-1157 GCA_002771745.1 Bacteroidetes bacterium CG18_big_fil_WC_8_21_14_2_50_41_14 | reverse complement strand
GTGCAAAACGACAGTATTATTTTAAAGCCATATATGGACAAGCAGAGCTACCATTTTGATAATATCAATTTTAAGTGGAACAAGATTGACAAAACAGACGACTTGATATTCGAAGATTCAGACTTTTATGTTTACTCATTAGATTTTGGCGAATGGGGTGGAAAAACGTGGTTTAAAGACAAGAT
>PCUL01000438.1:334-892 GCA_002771745.1 Bacteroidetes bacterium CG18_big_fil_WC_8_21_14_2_50_41_14 | reverse complement strand
TTCAAGTTCTCAAAATTGACAATCCAAAGGAGCTTACAAAATGCGATAGTGATGTGACTTATGAAAACATACAAAAAACAGGCAAGAATTATTCTTGGTACAGTGAATCAAAAGGCTACGAAGTGATTTATGAAGATGAGAATGTAGACTATTTTGATTTTACATATCACCCAAGGATTATCAGCTCTTTTGTTTTTAACAATGAACTTCTGCACATTTATGAAACAGACACAGCTTCGCATCTTTCACGAATAGAAAATAACAAAATTCAACCATTTGAAAAGATACTTGATGAAGTCAGTTTTTTCAATTGGTACTACTCGTATCGTTGTAAAAACTTAAATGGCACTAACGAATTGCTTAAATTCAACACAAAAAATGACCAAATTTATGGTCTAACAACAATCAAGGGTAACAAAATTTATGTAACCTATTTAGTCAATGATGTTGAATTAAAGCCTAAAACACTAGGAATAGTAAGGTCAAACGAAATTTTTGAAAATAGGCTTGAAACAATACTTGCTGATTTTTCAAAACTGACCCTGGCGGAGATAGAAT
>PCUL01000438.1:0-318 GCA_002771745.1 Bacteroidetes bacterium CG18_big_fil_WC_8_21_14_2_50_41_14 | reverse complement strand
GAAAACCTTTGACATTACCCCAAATCACAAAATTGGAATTGGAGACAGTTGGAATCCTAATAACTACGAAATTGACATTAACAAATCTTACCTTGTTGTAGAAGATTCGATTATTTCGAACTTAATTATGTACTACGCTACTAAAGAGACTGATTTGGTTAGAGCCGTAACAATTGATTGGGAAAAAACACAGAACTCAAGAATAGAATTTGAAAATGAAAAGTCAGCAAGTGAAGTTTTCTTGACAAGATTTAATGACCTTGTATTGATTCTAAATAATGAACTTGGCGAACCTAATTCGATAAATGAAGAAAAGAA
>PCUL01000069.1:5054-5204 GCA_002771745.1 Bacteroidetes bacterium CG18_big_fil_WC_8_21_14_2_50_41_14 | reverse complement strand
ACTTTCCCTAAACGGATGTGGCTCAATTCGGCTATCAATCTTACGTCTTATTCTATTTGTACTATTCTCTGTCATTCTAACCTAATTTGTCTTCAAAGATTAAATTTACAGGGGTATCCGATCATGTCCTGTGCTGATTTTTAATTATTT
>PCUL01000069.1:4797-5044 GCA_002771745.1 Bacteroidetes bacterium CG18_big_fil_WC_8_21_14_2_50_41_14 | reverse complement strand
CCATCTTAGACCGGACTTATTATTCAATGGGTAGAGCTGCATACAGTATATTCTGTATTGGTCTTGAGGGTAGAATTTAAGGTGCAGAGCACCGAAAATATTTATAGCTTTTTTGTTATCAGTAGATTCAAGGTGCAGCGCACCGTAATATTGATTATACGTTTAAATAAACACGAAAATAGGACGGTGCGTTGCACCTTAAAAAGTGAGTTCTTGTATTTCTATAAATATTAGCGGTACTCCGTAC
>PCUL01000069.1:0-4736 GCA_002771745.1 Bacteroidetes bacterium CG18_big_fil_WC_8_21_14_2_50_41_14 | reverse complement strand
TCACCATAAGCAGTATTGTTTCCACCATGAATGGTTCATTTCCACAATGCTAGAGAATAACCTTGATTAATTCCACGTCTTTATCTGTCAGGTAACCAAATGAATGGGAGATCAGTTTTTCTCCCTTCAGCAGTGCCTCGACCTCTTCGGAATAATTTTCATCAACAGAAATTAACAGTCCGCCACTGGTTTGAGGGTCACATAAAATATTTTTTTGTTCCTCATCTTTCAATTTCAACTTGTGCCCATAACTGTCCCAGTTCCTGTTGGTTCCCCCGGGAATAGCCCCTTCATTCAAATATTCGATTGCTTCAGCAAATATGGGCACCTTTTTATAGTCAATAACCGCTGAAACACCGCTTCCTTCGCACAATTCGAGCAGGTGACCCAGCAATCCAAATCCGGTGACATCTGTCATGGCATTTACGCCTTCGATGTCTGCCAGGCGGGCACCTACTTTATTCAGAATCATCATCGAATCGCGGGCGATAAACTGGTGTTCCTCTTTCAAAATTCCCTGTTTTTGCGCTGTGGACAAAATACCAACACCAAGCGGTTTGGTCAGGTACAGTTTTGAACCAGGTTTGGCGCTGTTATTCTTTTTTAATTTCGAAATATCAATTCTTCCGGTAACAGCTAAGCCAAAGATGGGTTCGGGATTATCGATGCTATGACCTCCTGCCAGCATGATACCTGCTTCTTTACAGGCTGCCCGTCCTCCTTCCATCACCTGAGAGGCTATTTCCGGCGGTATCTTGTCAACGGGCCAGCCCAGGATGGCGATGGCCAAAAGAGGGGTTCCTCCCATGGCATACACATCGCTGATGGCATTTACCGCAGCAATTTTTCCAAAAGCAAACGGATCGTCCACAATGGGAAGGAAAAAGTCGGTGGTGCTGATGATGGCCGTACCATCACCCAGATCGTAAACAGCCGCATCGTCGCGGTTGTCGTTTCCGACAAGCAAATTTTTGTCGGTATCCTGCGCTATTCCGGTTTTTAAAATGGTGTCCAATACTTTTGGAGAAATCTTGCAACCACAACCCGCTCCGTGGCTATATTGAGTTAACCTGATCGTTTCATTCATAAGATGCTGCTTTTAATAGGATTCGGGCATTTTTTTGAGTGTTCACTTCATCGCTTTCCAACCTATGGATCGATCCGGCTTCTCGCAAGGAAAGTCCTCCGAGATAATACATATCGTAGTAGGTTAGAGCCGTTATGGCGACCTCATAAAAGTTGTTTTTCTCCAGATATTCAAGGGCTTTTTTCGCCCTGTCGTAACCCAACCGTTTGGTTATTTTTCGGATGGCCAGGGCCAGTTCCTCTTTATCCAGTCCTGCATATTCCTGTACAAGGTATTCAGCCCGTTTTTCCTTTTTGATATCCAGAAAATAAACCTCACTTTTTTCAATCTGTTTAAACAACCCAAGTGGAATAAAAACCGATCCGATATGGTGGCTTTCATCTTCCATCCAAATGGGTTGGCCCAAATTCAAATGCCTCATTTTTTCAAATAAGTTATTTTCAAATTGCTCTCCTGTAGGTTGTGTTCCCATTTCAATACCTCCAAAAGCAGAGCCCCGGTGATGAGCAACGCCTTCCAAATCAACTACCTGTAAGGATTGCTCTTGAAAATATTTCAAAATATTTGTTTTACCACTGCCGGTATATCCTCCCAGAATGGTGAGTTTGAATGGATAGTCAAAAAAACGAAGTACATAATTCCTGAACGATTTATATCCGCCTTCGATGACCCGAATAGAATGAAATCCATTTTCAGAAAGATGACGAGCGAAGGATAGGCTACGCAATCCACCACGCCAGCAATGTACCACCACCTCGCCGGAAGGAGCCACTTTTCCGGATTCTTCAATAAAATACTCCAGTTTGGGTTTCACTATTTTTAACCCAATATTCATGGCGATCTCTTTGGATTGGCGCACATAGGCAGTTCCCACCATGGCCCGCTCAGCATCCGAAAACAAAGGGATATTGGTGGCACCCGGAATATGTCCTTTGGTAAATTCTCCGGGCGAACGAACATCGATGATGGCCAGATGTGAATATTTATGGTAATATTCAGCAATGGTTATTATATCTGGATCGAATTCCATTTTAGTTAAAAATAAGTTTGTGCATGACTAAAAATTGGTTTGATTGTCACAAAATTAACAATTATCACATCCTAAATTATTCATAACCTGATGTTTTAATAATTATTTAACTTCGAATTAAACGTCTTTTGAAAGAAAAAAGTATCCACATTAAAGGGATAGTTTTTTCAAAAAAAATCACTATAAAAAATCATAGATATGAAAGGTTTCTTTACTTTTGATTGACTATTGTTTTAACAAGATAATGAGCCAATATTATTGATTTAAATAACAGGATGTTAACTGCATACAATTAAATTTAAGAAAATGAAAAATAAAAGATCTGAACTCAACCACGAAATGCGCGACTCGATGAACAAGAACCCCAATAATTGGTGGGGGATTTTATATTTCAACCGGAACGACCCCAGAACTTTGGTCCCAAAATCAAACCCAACACTCGGATGGACACTGAATTTCGGAAATATGAATACCTATCTGGCCATTATTGGCGTTGTCCTAATTGTGATCCTCTTTACCTACTTTATAAAATAAGCATGGTTAAAAATCCTTTTATTTAACTTAATTTCTTGTATCTCAACCGTTTTGGAGTTACATCACCCATCCTCTTTTTCTTACTTTCCTCATATTCGGAATACGATCCTTCGAAGTAAACCACTTTTGAATCTCCTTCAAAGGCTAAAATATGGGTGGCGATGCGGTCGAGAAACCACCTGTCGTGAGAGATGACCACGGCACATCCGGCAAAATTTTCGAGCCCTTCTTCCAGTGCCCGAAGGGTGTTTACATCGATGTCGTTCGTGGGTTCGTCCAGGAGCAATACATTGGCTTCTTGTTTGAGTGTCATGGCCAGGTGCAGACGGTTGCGCTCGCCACCCGAAAGGATGCCGGCTTTTTTGCCCTGGTCGGTTCCGCTGAAATTGAACCTGGACACGTATGCCCTGGAGTTCATGGTCCGGCTTCCTAATTTGATGAGGTCATGTCCACCTGAAATTACCTCCCAAACACTTTTTTCAGGATCAATTTCATGGTGTGCCTGATCGACATACCCAATTTCAACGGTGTCGCCTACTTCAAAAGTTCCACTATCTGGCTGCTCGAGACCCATAATCAATCGAAACAAAGTGGTTTTACCGGCTCCATTGGGACCTATTACACCAACAATTCCCCCAGGCGGCAAACTAAAATCCAGGTCGTCAAAAAGCAACTTGTCATCATAGCCTTTACGAAGGCCCTTTACCTCAATCACCTTGCTGCCCAACCGGGGTCCATTGGGGATAAAAAGTTCGAGTTGCTCTACTTTTTCATTTTTGTCTTCGGTGAGCAATTTTTGGTAATTGGTAACACGTGCCTTTGACTTGGCATGTCGTGCCTTGGGTGCCATTCGAACCCATTCAAGTTCCCTTTCAAGTGTCTTCCGGTGTTTGCTGGCTGTTTTTTCTTCCATCTCCATGCGTTTGGATTTTTGTTCCAGCCAACTGGAATAATTGCCTTTCCACGGAATACCTTTTCCACGATCGAGCTCGAGAATCCAACCTGCAACGTTATCCAGAAAATACCGGTCGTGGGTAACCGCAATGACGGTTCCCTTGTATTGTTTTAAATGATTTTCCAGCCATTCAACCGACTCTGCATCCAGGTGGTTGGTAGGCTCATCAAGAAGCAGGATATCCGGTTCCTGTAACAACAAACGGCATAAAGCCACCCTGCGGCGTTCACCACCCGACAACACACCAACCTTTTTATTCTCTTCGGGGCACCTGAGTGCGTCCATGGCTCTTTCCAGACGTGTGTCGAGTTCCCAGCCGTTGTGTTGCTCAATTAATTCGGTTAGTTCTCCCTGTCGTTGTATGACCTTGTCCATTTCATCATCCGACATCGGTTCCGAAAACTTAAGATTGATGGCTTCGTATTCCTTGAGCATATCCACTACTTCTTGTACGCCCTCTTCAACTATCTGCCGAACAGTACTCTCGTTGTTAAGCACGGGCTCCTGCTCCAGCAGTCCAATCGAAAATCCTTTTAAAAACACTACCTCACCATTGTAGGAAGTGTCAACTCCGGCAATAATGCGTAAGAGGGTCGATTTTCCTGACCCATTCAAACCAATAATCCCAATCTTCGCTCCGTAGAAAAAGGAAAGGTAAATATCTTTAAGTATTTCTTTGTTTGGTGGAATCACTTTGCCCACACCCACCATCGAAAAGATGATTTTTTTATCGTCTGCCATTGTCGTATGATTTTTGAAAGTGCAAAGATAGCTGAATTTGAAGCCTGTTTACAGCGGAATTGAATCCACCTCAAGAGATTTTTATCTGGGTTGATATCACACCGATAGGCAAGAAAATCTACCTTTGTTCAGCAGTAATGAAGTCATTTTAACAATTAATGGTTCTGGTGTTTGTTTCGATAACATGTTAACCGGCTTAAATGGCGTCAACTTATCATATTAATAGTGGGATATAACTATGGAAAGTATTCAGAAGGATGGCCGGATCAGGGCTCATATTCAGGTAGGGATGAAAGTGGAAATTGTTCAGAAACAACACCAACGTTCAGGTGAGTTAACCGAAGGGTACGTCAAAAGAATACTCACCAAATCGGCCAACCATACCCGTG
>PCUL01000076.1 GCA_002771745.1 Bacteroidetes bacterium CG18_big_fil_WC_8_21_14_2_50_41_14 | reverse complement strand
CGGTCGGCAGTCGGCTAAAGCCAGACTGCAATGGATGTCCAATAGACACGTTCATTGTCGATGAATAAAACACAAAAAATTCCATCCCTTGCAGCCTGGCTTTTGCCGGCTGCAAATTAATGTAACTCGTCTTCCGGGACCTGGTCAGCAATTATAATCTGGGTGTTATTCATTGTTAAAGGTTAACCTAAGTTGAAAAAACACCTGTTCACCATTTTACCATCTGCCTTTATGGTTTTGCGGCTTCATTTTCATCACACAATCAACTATTTAGCTAGCCGCCACTCATTTCAGGTCCATTCCTTAATAAAAACAAAAACGTAACAAATTTTTTAAAATTCTCTTGCACATCACAAAATCATGAGTACATTTGCTACTCACTACTAAACACTAAACACTAAACACTAAACAAATGCTCGAAGCCCTCATCACCTCCAAGACTCGCATCAAGCTCATGCCGAAGTTCTTCCTGAACTCTGCCAGCACCGGCTACCTGCGTGGACTGGCTTCTGAATTTGGCGAAAGCCCAGAAGATCATCTCCCGGAAAATCGGGTATGCTGTGTTTACCACAGCCGAATTTGAAGTACAATACCCCCACATCAACCAGGATAAACTCCTGCCCGTGTGGAAAAATACCGACTGATTCCTGAAAAAGTCAGTCCGAATCACTAACCTGATCCTTAGTTCCTTACAACTTGAGTATGGGACTTAGAAGGCGAAAGCGTGTTCGGGAGCAGCTGTTAGCCGTTAGCCGATCCCCAGCCAAAAGCAAATAGCCAACATCTAATAGCCTCCCCACAAACAGCCAACAGCCAACATCAACAATGAAAGCCGATATAGTACTATATAACCCCCTTAACGATTCTAACTTTCAAATAGAAGTAAAAGTTGAAGATGAAACAGTCTGGCTGACACAAGCCCAGATGGTTCAGTTGTTTGAAGCCTCAAAACAAAACATTAGTCTTCATATTAATAACGTTTTTAAGGAAGGAGAACTTCAAAGAAATTCAGTTGTCAAGGATTCCTTGACAACTGCATCCGATGGAAAAAATATAATTAGTATGTTTTTTTACATTTATGTTTTGAGAAGTTTAAATGACAAAAAGTTTTATACTGGTTA
>PCUL01000156.1 GCA_002771745.1 Bacteroidetes bacterium CG18_big_fil_WC_8_21_14_2_50_41_14 | reverse complement strand
AGGCTTCAATAACCTGATTGATTTCACTAATTGTTGAAGGATTTACCATATCAAAATGAATTATGAGTTACGCCGGCTATCATCAAAAGCCCCCGGGTCAACAAACTCCGGGGTTTCTGTTCTGTACCATCAGTTCAGGATGCACTCCTTCCTAATTCACTACCACCATCTTCTTAAAGTCAGCAAACCGATCCGATTTCAACATCACATAATAAATGCCTGACCGAAGGTTTTCCGGTTTCCAATCGATGGTATAGTCGCCTTTTTCTTTTTGCCCTTTGTCAAGAGTAGCAACCGTCTGCCCTGATAAATTAAAGACTTGAATGATCACCTCAGATTTCGCGGTCAGGCTATATTGAATTTGGGTAGAGTTACTAAATGGATTGGGCACATTTTGCTTTAAAGTAAAGTTGCTCTCAGCACCCGGAACAAAAACATAGTCGGGCGAAATCAAGGGGCTTCCCGCCCGGATCCATGCGGTGTAAATCAGCTCCGATAGCGCATGGGAAGCATTGCTGAACAGGGGAATGGTAAATCCATTTGATTTTTCCCACAGCGCCTGCTTGTATTCTGACGAACTCGTGTTGCTGTTAATCCCTTTGGCATAATCATCAGCAGCAAGCACAGAATCCACAAAAGCATAGTTTGAATACAAATAGTCGAAAATATACTGGTTTACATCTTCAATTTCATTTGTTTCAGCGCCTTCGTAGTTGAACTGAGAGATGTACGCATTGATCATGGTGGATTCGTAGCGTGAATGGATGCCGGTATTTCCCGAAAACTGGCCGTTATAATTTCTGGTGATATGCATGGGCATGTGTCCATCAGCAACATAATGCCCCAGGTCAGCAGCAAAAAGCACCGCTTTGTCCCAATCACGGCGTTCAAAACAACTTTCAAGCGAATCAAAAGTAATCATGGTCGCCCAGGGTAAAATACCATTGTCATACACAAAAGCAGCGCCATGAACCAAAATAACTGAATCCCATGTTTGAGCAATGAACCCGTTACTTATAAACTCAGGATAATTATCGATGTCGATATAATGTTTGGGACCTTCCGTGGGATCCCAGGCCTTGCGGTGATCAGCTTCCGACGCGTAATCGGCTAAAGTGCTGATCCATGAGTTAAACTGAGCCATTTCTGAATTAAAAGAAAGCCCGGAAGCCGTATTAATTTTATAGTGTCCTGTCGAACCCCAACTGATGAGTAAGACCGACAATCCAATCCATCCAACGGTAATAAAAAGTTGCTTTTTCAATGGCACTATGGTTAAATAATGAATGCACCAAAGGTAAGCATATACGATGAGTTATGCTGATTTATTTTCTTTGGTTTCTCCAATCACCATTGGGTCAGGAAAAGGGGTTCTCACTTTCGCTATTTTCTGTTCTTGGCTTTTTCAACGATCCCGGTCAATTTCTCAAATGAAAACTTGAAATTCCTCTTTAGCTGGTACAAAGGAATCGTTGAACCACCCCTAGTTGGCATACCCAATTGTTGCCGCAAATAGGGTTCGCCAATTTGATTGGCTTTTGCGAATTCGGCCAGTGTCATGGCGGTGTCGAGAACCACCACATAGCCTGTTTCTGACTGCTGCTTTTCGTCTGTTGCAGGAGTCGGAGCCGTTGAACAGGCCGTAAATAATACGGACAACATAAGTGTCACAAAGAAGTATTTCATCTGGTAATGTATTAATTATAAATGAGTTCTGTTCCTTGTGAAACAGAACCTGAATAAAACATTTAGATCACAAATTTAATCCCTTGCGCCAAGGGTAAATCCGTGCCAAAATTAATGGTATTGGTTTGCCTGCGCATGTAAACCTTCCACGCATCAGATCCAGACTCACGGCCACCACCGGTCTCTTTTTCGCCTCCAAACGCGCCTCCGATTTCGGCGCCGGAAGTTCCCAGATTGACATTGGCGATACCACAATCGGATCCTGCGTACGAAACGAATGTTTCAGCTTCACGCATGTCCAGTGTAAAACAGGCAGAAGACAATCCCTGTGGCACATCATTTTGTATGGCAATGGCGTCGAGGATGCTTCCACTGTACTTTATAAAATAGACAATGGGAGCAAATGTTTCTTCCTGAACGATCCTAAAATGATTTTCAGCTTCAGCAATACATGGAACCACGTAGGTTCCCGATTCAAAACCGGGGCCTTCGCATACCGCACCGCCAAACAGTATTTTTCCTCCTTCTTCGACAACCTTAGTTACCGCATTTTTAAACAATGCAACTGAATTCGTGTCGATCAACGGCCCTACCAGAAATGATTCATCCAATGGATTGCCAATTTTAGGTACGATATTTTCGTAGGCAGAAATGAATTTGCTGCATACCTCATCATAAATATCTTCATGAATTATCACCCTTCGGGTACTGGTACATCGTTGTCCGGCGGTACCAACAGTTCCAAAAACAGTTGACATTACGGCCATCTGAATGTCGGCTTTTGGAGTGATAATCACCGCGTTGTTGCCACCAAGTTCCAGTATAGTTTTACCGAGACGTTTTCCGACGATCTCCCCTACCCTTTTTCCAACGGCAGTTGACCCGGTTACCGACATAAGCTGAATACGCTTGTCTGCTAGGAAATTATCGCCCATTACAGAAGACTTGGCTACCAGCAGGTTAAATACACCTTCGGGGACCTCATTCCTGATTAATACTTCTTTAATAATCCGTTGGGTAGCCAGGGCTGTCAGCGGTGTTTTTGACGAAGGTTTCCATATCACCACATCGCCGGCAATGGCTGCTAAGGCTGAATTCCAGGCCCAAACGGCCACCGGAAAATTATAGGAAGTAATGATTCCAACAATGCCCAGGGGCTGGTATTGCTCTGACAAGCGGTGATCTACACGCTCCGACTGCAGGTTGACCCCGTTAATCAGGCGCGCAAGGCCAACGGCAAAATCACAGATATCGATCATTTCCTGCACTTCGCCCAGACCCTCCTGGTAAATTTTTCCCATTTCAATGGTAACCAAAGCTCCCAGCTCTTCTTTGTGTTCGCGCAAGGCACAACCAATCTGTCGTATGATTTCAGCCCGGACAGGTGCAGGCACTTTGCGCCAAACCAGAAAAGCAGCCTGTGCTTTTTTAACAACCATTTCATAATCATCGAGGGTGGCATTTTTAACCTTACCAATTTCTTTCCCATCTATGGGAGAATAAGAGGAAGTAACATCTCCACTGGTATCTATCCATTCAGCACCTGTGGAAACTCCACAGTTTAGTTCTTTAATTCCAAGTTTATCGAGGATAACCTCGATTTTCTTTACTTCATTCATACAATTTGTTTAACGAATATTTTGTTATGATATTTAAAAGGCCACAAAAGTATAAAAACAGCGGAACCAAACACCCTAAAAACCCGCAAAACGGATGGCTTAAGAAAAGTTAACATTAACTTATTGTGTTTGAAGCGGATAACTTTATCGAATGATCATGCGTTTGGAAACAACATCATGCTGGTTTTGCAACCTGATGATATAGACCCCTGGTGACAAATGGGGTATTTCAACCAGTTTTGAATATCCCGCAATAAAGTGACCTGAAAGCCTCTCCTGATAGATCGCCAGGCCTCTGGAATCGTAAACCACCAGGGACAAATCGTTTAATGGCTCGTTCAAGGTCAGGGTAAATGTTCCACTGTTGGGATTTGGAAAAATACTGATGGCTTTGTCCAGATGGTCAGGATACTCGGGAACGTCAATATTACATTGCCTGAAATCGAACATAATGGTAACACTATCCACGTTCGAACATCCGGTGGTGCCATGCGTTACACGAACATTATGTGTTTGAAAATCAATCCAGTTTCCATTGGTCCGGGCTACAAAATAACGATTAACATAACTTGATTTTAGCCAATAGTATTCTGTATTGATCGGATCACCGGCAAAACCTGCATCTAACACCACAGAGTCGCGAACGCAAGCCAGGATAGTATCTCCCATCATGGCATAACCGTCAGGGATGAGATCAATCACAGGCAGTGGATTTACAGATACAACGGTATGTGCGGTAAATTCATTTCCAAATTGGTCTATAACCAGTAAGTCGTAACGTGTGGTTACTTCAGGAATCACGTTGAAATCAGGCTGATCGGAAGTAAAACCAACTGGAGAGGAAGTCCATTGGAAAGTATAATTTAAACCACCTCCTGTGGCATTAGCGCTAATCAGTGTTGATTCACCTGCACAGATTTCAACAGGATCGGCTATCGGGAAGGCTGACAATCCATCCCCTGCCGGGTTTACCAGCATTTGTGAAGGATCACTCGGGCAACCGTTTCCATCTGTGACCAATAAAGTGAATATCGTGGGTTCAAAAAGTGGCAGGGTAGTTGGATTTGGAATGTTGTTTTGCACCAACCAGTTCACTGGCTCCCAATGATAAACATATCCTCCCGATCCTCCGGATGCTGATCCATCAAGTGTGGTGATGGTGCCTTCGTTTATGACCTGATCAGGTCCGGCTTCAGCCACAGGAGTTTGATAAACAAGCACATAAATGCTATCGGTAAGCTGTGAATATCCATCGCCCACCTCTACTTTATACCAGGTACTTGTATTTGGATATACGGAAACTGTTGGTTGCGTGGAGTTCAAACCGGGGGGATTTGAAGTCCATAGGTAGGTGTAATTACCTGAGCCACCTCCGGTATTGGCGACCAGGTCGATGCGATCGCCATCGCACACGGCACCGGACGAGGCCGTAACACTAAGACCAAGTGAACCACCCACCACGTTTACCCACATGGTATCCTGACTTTGGCAAGCTGATACCTGATCACTCACCAAAAGATAAAAAGCAGTGGAGGTAGTTAAATTGGTGGTTGTAGGGTTAGCGGAAGCGGGATCGTCGAGCAAACCAGCCGGTTCCCAATAATAAGCGTATTGTCCCGAACCACCGGAAGCACTACCCTGCAAGGTGGCGGTTCCAGCATAGGCAACGGATTGGTCATCGCCTGCATCGGCATCGGGAGTGTCCAGGCTGATGGAAAATGGGAAATTGGCCGACTGGGCATAGTTATTACATGCGTCAGAAATGGCACTAAACAAAGTAAGCCCTATGTTAAAATCCCCACCCTGATAAATCGCCGGACTTATGGTAAGTGTATATTCCCGCTCGTTGGCACCACCCAATTCGCAATTATAACCCGAAACACTTTCTACAGTATAGGGACCACCCGGGCCTTCGAAACTAAAATCTGTTGGCTGTACTGTACTGCATTTCACGTTTTCATTAAAGCGCACTAAAACCTGGTTGGTTCCACAGGCGGTAATGATATCGCCTCCCACATATTCAATGAAGGGTCGTTGGTCATCGAAAATAGCGGCGGTTGAAGCACTAAAATCGAGGGTATAACCGCCAGGAGTCTGGGTCCAGTCGCTCACTACCAGCACATACGTATCTCCTTGCCATACTTGCAAGTCTGCATTCCATTTAGCTGTTGGCCCTCCATCATTACAATGGGCTGTGCCTCCATTTAAAGAACTGATACCAGTGTTTCCCTGATAACCAGGTCCACCGGCTGCATTGCAACTCGCGAGCATCACGCCGGGACTTCCCCATATTTCATTACAAGTGTGCTCGGTCAGATTAAAAACTGACCAATCGTAATCATCTGTCGAAACCTGAGGAGTTATTTCAAAACGAAGCGCGCCACTTTCCAGAACGGTAAAGATATACCACCGGCTATTTTTTTCACCATCCATACAGTGTAAAGGGCAAGTTTGTGTAGTGGGTATTTCATTGTAATTACCATTACCGCTGGCTGTTTGCTCTTCGATATAAATAAAATCACACACCGCAATTGCTCCCAAACAATCCTGGGTGGTTGGTGTTTGGGCAACAGCAACCTGAATAAAAGCCATCACAACAAATAGGGTGACCGCATATTTGAACAAGAGTTTCATCTGTTATTTTTTTATTCTTTTATTGGCACATGGATTGGCTTTAACTAACCATTAGTTGATCTTTAGTTCGTGGTTTTGGAAAAAGTATTTCATAAAAATAAATTACTGTTGATCCATTTCACAAAACAAATTTAGCCTTTTCTTTCCGACTAATCCTAAAACTGTTTCAATAAATAAGATCAATGAGGCTATTCCCCTTTAAAAACGGGGTGTCTTTTTTCTAAAAAAGAATTTTTACCTTCTAAAAAATCGTGGCTGTTATATGCTTTTCGCCTTAACTCCGCAATTTGTTCAAAGACAAATGGATTCATGGGGCGTGCCTTTCCCAACAGGTTTAATTGTTCCTTAATAACCGAAATGGCCAGTGGTGAGTTGAATGAAATTTCTCGGGCCATTTTCATGGTAAATGTCTCCAGTTGGTCTAACGGTACCAAGTGATTAATAATTCCAAGGTTGTCAGCCCTTTCTGAATTAATAGGGTTAGCAGTAAAAAACATTTCTTTGGCGATGTTCATTTCCACAAAGTTTAAAAAATGCACCAGACCGGTGGCATTATATGGAACTCCGATTTTGGCAGGTGTAATGGCAAAGGAACACTGGGGTGAACCTATTAATATGTCGCATGTAAAGGCCAAATCGCAACCACCGCCCCATACCGTGCCTTCGATCATGGCGATAACTGGGGCAGGAAAATCTTCAATCTTTCGCATCAACTGCTCCAGGGGGTGGTTATAAGGTAGTGGATCTTTTCCCGGTTCGGGAAGCTCGCTGATATCGAGCCCTGCTGACCAGACTTGGGCTCCGGGATTGCTTCGGATAATTACAACCCGTGCATGTTGATCCGCCAACTCATCAAAAGCCAGAGAAAACTCCCGAAGCATCTCGAGGCTCAACGAATTTCGCCTGGGATCGTTGTTCATGGTAATGATGCCGATTTGATCGGCCAGTTGTTTGATAATGTATGTCATGGTGTTTTTTGGATAAAAATAATGAATATATTGCTAATGACAACTTTTGGCAAAAGTTTGGTTATGAATATTCTAGCAAATTGACAGTTTATATTTGATTTTTAGAATGTTCGAATGAATACGTCTCTTTTTTAAATCAACACCCCTTTCCCCTCCCGATGGCTTTCGCCCCGAACGCTTTCGGGGCCAAAAAAGAAAGGTGATAATTTATTCAAATATGAATCATTAAATCTTAATAAAATACACTTATAAACTTAATAAACAATATTTTATCACTCCTCACCTTTCGGGATCCTCCTGATGGAGGTGGGGTATTAATACACATTGGCCAATTATACAGGATAGCGAGTTTCTGTATTGTCATATTACCATGTGCACCCCTCGCATGGCCCCGATGACTATCGTGGAGGGTTTTTCTGGGGGAGTGGGGTCTCGAAGGCATGGTATCACTATCTGAATTTCACTAAAGCATTTCTATAAGTAAAAAAAGGAAAGGATCATTATTTTTGGAAAAAGGAAATGGAGTGTTGGCTGTGATAGCTACAATCCTTGATCTATTTTGTTCAGAAAACCTCATTTGTTAAAAATTCCTTCCTTTTGCTCACCAAAAGGGTTCTAATGCTACTTTTGAAAAAAAAATAATATGATAAGAGCAACTATTACCGGTTGGATACTTCTTTCTGTTCTTTATCTTTCCGCCCAGCAAAACCATCAAATAAGCGGCTCATTCTCCGGACTATCCAATGAGAAAATTTACCTGATGAGGGTATCAGGCGAAAACCGTAAACTGGTCGACACCACGCTTACAGACCAAACTGGTGCATTTACTTTTTCGCTCAAAGAAGAATCACCAACCGGAATGTACATCACCATTCAGAGCCCGGGGCGTGCCGTAGAATTGATAGTCAACCACGAAGATATCCAATTTGCCACCACGGGTTTTAATGGAGATGACGAGGTTCAAATCATCAGATCGGTTGAAAACATGTTGTATTATAATTATCTGTTCCTTAAAGGCAGCAACCTGTATAAGATGGATTTATTGCGCCCTTTGATTGTTGAATACCCTAAAAACGATCCATTTTACAAGGCAGTGGTTGAGCAGTATACTTCGATGAAGAACCAATTGGAAGAAAGAATTGAAACAATTATTACTGAAAATCCCAATACATTGGCAGCCAGATTTATAAAAACAGACCAACCCCTTATTGCCCCCACAGGTCTGAATGCCGTGGATGAGAACCATTATCTTAAAACCCATTACTTCGACAAAGTAGATTTTAACGACACGATGCTCATCAGGAGCAGCATAGTGACCTCCAAAGTGGTTCAGTACATGTCACTTTATCAGTTTAATGCCAACAGCCAGGAATCACTGGAAGAAAATTTACTGATGGCTGTGGATTCCGTCCTGAAAAAAGCCACCGTTAATCAACAGATGTATGAATTTTTAGTAGATTTTCTGGTGAAAGGTTTTGAAGGCATCGGGTTTGAACGCGGTTTGGAACACATCGCCAATAGCAACCGACTGGAGCAGTTTTGCGAGAACACCCAACGCAAAGCCAAGCTGGCCAACAAGATGGAATTGATCCGTAAACTGGCACTTGGCCAAAAGGCACCCGGGTTTACCACCCTTGATTTGAATGGAAACGTGGTTACACTCGATTCCATTAAAGCCAAAACAACCGTACTTGTCTTTTGGGCGAGCTGGTGCCCTCATTGCGATGAACTCCTGCCTGTTATCAAAACCTACTACGAACAAACCACACGCAACCAACTGGAAGTAATTGGCGTTTCGGTGGATGATTCAAAGGAGAAACTTCTCCAATCTATTCAGAAAAATGGCTATCACTGGATCAACGTGGGTGAATTAAAAGGCTGGGACGGATCACTTATTGATGAATATGGAATTGCCGCAACTCCATCTGTTTTCATTCTCGACCGGGACAAAACGATTCTTTCCAAGCCACTTAACAAGGAATTGCTAAAAAGTGAACTTCAAAAGCGGGTGATCAAATAATCATTACAGGTCCTTGCTCTTCACAGCAAAGGTGACCATCACCCACGCCCAGGAAGAAAATGGATTGTCGCCTGAAACATTCTGAATTACTTTCAAGTGATGACCCGGTAACATGAACGAATAACCTGTCAGGATATTGATCCCCTTCCAAACATCGGCTTTAAGCCAGAAGTCGAACTCTGAGGTAAGCCAGGATGTGCCTGAATCATTTGATGAATTGCTATGGTAGGAAGGAACCTGATTTAAGTAAAAGGCGTGAGAGGATCCAAAAACATCGACTTTTGGAACAATGGGAACACCGATGGTGGCATAAAAATCATTTAGCCCCCCATTTCTGGTTGATTTGCGCAGGTTGTTGAAATAATCCAAATAACCATAATACTTGTGGCGCGCCCCATAAAATACATCAAACAATTGAGTTGTCCCGTTTTCAGCATCACTTTTTTTATCGCCCGAAAGCAACGAACAGCCCCCTTGTAACATAAAATATTTAGATTTAAATTCCGCTTGCAAGTTGAAATTATAGGCAGATGAAGTTTTTACAAGTCCCTGGTAAACATCCTTTCCATACTGATAATAAAAGCTGGAGAACACCTTCCATGGATCGGAATTGAAATTCAGATTGATACCCGAGGTTCCTTTCAAATACACCTCCAGGGTAGTATCTGAACTGGTAAATCCTGAAAACATGGTGATTACAGAGGCATTGATTTTGGGATTGATTTTCTGCGATAAATGCAAAAAACCAAGGGATTTCATTTTGACGGGATCATAGGGTTCCATAAAACTTTTATCTGCCTGGTTATTGTAGGAGAACCCTGCCCGAACATCGGTTTTGCCAGATTGAAAGCTCATGGTGACCGCATCATAAAATAGTGCGTTCTGATTCCAGTCTCGCCTGGCCAGCAATCGTTCATCATCAAACGAAAGTGCCTGTCTACCGGCAATCAAAGCAAATGACTCTGTAATATTGAATGATAACCAGGCTTCCGCCAGATCGATGCTGGCGATATCACCATGAACACCAGTAGATGAAAACTGGGTTTCATCGCCCCAAACCCTGACGTCCTGAAAGGAAATCTTCGCCTTTAGTTTTTCAGATTGATAGGTGACACCTAAACGCGTCCGCTGAGAAATCGTCAGCACAGGGTCTGTGCCACTTTTGGCTAATTCCTTATAGCCATTACGGTACTCGGCGCGTGGGCGAATGGAGGCCTCAATGTTAAACTGACCATAACTTTCTACCGGGAGAAATCCAATGATCATCGCCAGCAGAAATAAGCAGAAATAATATTGATTTTTCATTACAAACTGTTTAATATCACGTTACTACTAATAAAATTGTCCGCTCAAATACGACTTGGTAACCGGATGCTGTGGATTATTAAACAGCTCATCCGGGGTACCTTGTTCAATCACTTCACCCAGGTACATAAACACCACATAGTCGGCCATACGCCTGGCCTGGCGCAAAATGTGGGTAACCAACACAATGGTATATTGACTCTTCAACTCCAGGAATTTTTCTTCAATCAACTTACTCGAAATGGGATCAAGCGAGGAAGTAGGCTCATCGGCCAGGATAATTTCCGGATCAACAGCCAATCCGCGTGCAAGGCACAGCCTCTGCTGCTGCCCAATGGACAGCGCGCTGGCCGGATCCTTTAACCGGTCTTTTACTTCATCCCACAAATTCACCATTTTCAAATAATGTTCCACCCGCTTTTCCAAAAACTGCCGGTTGCGCCTTCCACTGATGCGGAGCCCGTATGTAATATTTTTGTAAATGTTCATGGGCAATGGATAGGGACGCTGCGCCAGAAGACCCATTTTTTGTCTGATGTCGACCAAATCCTGGTTCCCGTTGAGAATGTTCACCCCATCCAACAGGATTTCACCCGATTGCTGTACGCCGGGTATTAAATCGGTCAACCGGTTTAAGCTTTTAAGCAAGGTAGTCTTTCCGCACCCGGAAGGCCCGAGTATCACCGTAATTTTATTTGTTGGTATATTCAGGCTTACATTTTTCAATATCGGCTGTCGATCAATGGAAAGGCAAAGGTTATGTATGGAAATTTTATTGTTCATACGGTTTGAAGAGTTAGTTACGGCGATTGCCAATAAATCGTGACAATAAGCTTATGACCAATACCATAGAAATTAACACGGTAGCTGAAGCATAGGCCCTGTCTTGTACCGCCTCGATGGGTGAGCTCAGTTGAAAAAAGATAGATAGCGGCAGGGTAGCCGAAGGTTCCAGGAGAGAAGTGGGAATGCGGTCGGTATAGCCTGTGGTAAATAAAACAGAAGCTGCATCACCAATAGCCCTGCCAAAACTTAACAGAATGGCTGTTATAATGCCCTGAAATGCTTCGCGCGAAAAAATCCTGTACGAAATCTCGGACCGGGTTGAACCCAATGACAAAGCCGACTCGAGCAAACCACGTGGTACCGACTTTAACGATTCATCGATGGCCCTGACCATGATGGGCACAATAAATAAACTCACGGTGATGATTCCCGCCAGCAAAGAGGCTCTGACACCCAAAAACACCATCAGTATGAAACCAAAAGCACCATAAACGATAGAAGGAACTCCCCACAGCACATCAAACACAAAGCGGATGGCATTCACCAGGGAATGGTGTTTTACTAAATAAACATTCATGTACAAGGCAATGGGCCAACCGATGATAAAAGCCAGAAAGGTAGCCCCAAGCGAAAGATAGATGGATCCGATGATGGCGTTTAAAATTCCCCCTTCTTCTCCAAAGTAAAAGCCCCCTTTTGGAATGCTGGTGAGCATAGTGAAACTTAGGGATGGCAATCCTTTATACAAAACACTGACGACAATAAGCAGCAACACGCCCACGATGAAAATGGTAGAAAGAAACATCAACACCCTGAAAAATTTCTCTTCGGTCTTTGTATTCATAATCAATGTGTTTCAGCTTTTAATATGAGGAACCTGGACAATACATTAAACATCAACACCACCAGGAATAATATCAGTGCTGCCAGCATCAGGGCCGAGTCGTAAAGTGGAATACTCAGCATTTCGCCATAATTGTTGGCGATCAGGGCAGGGAGCGGATATCCCGGTTGAAATACCCCGGTTGGAATACGTGTTACGTTGCCCACCACCATCAACACGGCGATGGTTTCACCAAAAGCACGCGACATTCCCAATCCAAACGAAGACACAATTCCCGGAAGGGCTTTGCGCACGACCACGAATTTGATGGTCTGCCATTTGGAGGCTCCCAACGAAAGCGAAGCTTCCTGAAGTTCGTTTGGCACCGCCTTGATGAGTTCGATGAGCATGTTGAGCATGAACGGGATAATCATGATGGAAAGCACAAAAGCACCTGCAAGTATGGAATAACCTGAAACGCTTTTACCAAATAATGGCCCCAATTGATGAGAAATAAAGGGAACAATCACCAAAATACCCCATACGCCAAAAATAACAGAGGGGATACCCGCCAGGATATCGATTACCGGATGCATGATACGCAACACCCAACGTTTGGCATATTGCGTCAGGTGAATGGCGGTAAGCAGGCATACCGGAGCCGATATAAGCAACGACAGTATGGTAATCCACAATGAGCTGACAATAAAAGGGAGAAAACCAAAATGACTTGAAAGCGGTCTCCAATCGGAAGAAAACAACAATTCAAACAAATGGTGGTTTTCTAACAGCAGCATTGATTTCATAATCAGACCTGCTACAAGCACCAACGGAATAAATAACATCGCCGACAAGGCTATTACCATCCACGACTGGTGAAACACATTGCGCCACTTGCGGTACCTGGTTAATCTAATGTGCTTCATCTTCTAACAACCTCAGTTGTTTCGTAATATGGTCTTCTGACAATCCTACATAGCCTGCCCGCGCAACATATTGCTGACCTTTGGTCAATACCCAGCTTAAAAACAGGTTTACCAGTTCGTTGTTCGGTTTTCCTTTGGAGATGAAATAGAGTTCACGGGCAGGAGGTGAAGAATACACTCCTGTGCTGATGGCATTCATAAGCGAATCCAGCGATTGATACACGTTTTCCAGGGGGTCTATCTGGCCGTTTCCATTAAAATCGATGGGTAGAATTTCTATGCCCTCAAACTTTTGGCGTGTATTTACATCATAGGCATAAGCCACGTTGTTGTAGCCCATTCCCATTTCATCTTTCGTTACGGCATCTGTCATGCCGGGATCACCAAAAACGCCAATTCCTTTGAGAGATTCCTGGTCAGTTTCCAAATAGGAAGCCCATACCTGGGCTGCCCCACAGGCATCGGAACGGGTGTAAATATGTATTGGGGAACGGGAGTTAATGCCTTCGTTCACATCGCTCCACAACCATTTTTTTTCCCGGGTATACAATTCTGCAAAAACAGCCTGGGATAAACCTTTCGAGAGAAGTTGCTCCTTAAATGGGTTTGCCGAATTGAGGGTAGGCACTACCGCGTCCTTTGCCACGGCGATGTACCATGCCCCTTTTTCCAACTCAGCAGGCGTTACTTCACGTGAAAACATACCCAGATCCACCATATTGGCCAGCACGTCGGCCATGCCTTTGCCGGCACCACCGGCGCTCACATCAACCTGAACATCAGGATAATCTTTTCTAAATTCTTCCACCCATTTTACGGTAAGAGGATACAAGGCAAAGGCACCAGAAATAGAAAATGTTCCGTGTGGTCGGTCACCAGACTTTTTTTGCGGTCCCTGACAGGAAAATTGAATACTAAAAAATACGCCGGGCAACAGTAAAAATGCCCCGGCTAAAATCCTTTTAAAAATTGAAGTTTCCATGGTGGTATCTGTTTGCTGACAAATGTACTGACAGGCAACCCATACTTCAAGAGAATTAACACCCCAAAATCCAGGGTAAAAAGACTTGATTTATTATGGGTATATATACTTAAACCGGGTAAACTCAACCCATTTATCTCAATAGTAAGCAATAACTTACCATTATCCGGATGAAATCTGAATGTTTAAAAATAAACTACCTTATGCATGGAAGTAAATAAACAATTCGCTATTTTTGAAGAAATAAAGGTGTATTTTTCTTGAAAAAGAAAAAAAATAAATAGACTAACCATTAGATAAACAACATCTATGCTGACACAAATTGCCATCATATTATCCATCATTTTGCAGCTCATTGCGGTGGCCATTGTGATTAGCCTGATTAAAGGGTCAAAATATAAATCGAGTTGGATATTGCTTTCGATTGGACTATCGATGATGGCCTTTAGGCGTTTGTATGAACTGTTTACTTTTTATCATTTATCGCCCTCAGAAACGGTTATACAGATTAACAATTGGTTGGGGGTACTTATTTCGGTTTTAATTGTCATCGGGGTGTTTTTTGTACGAAAAATATTTGGTTATATAGCTAAAATGCAGGAACTCAGACAAGAATCAGAAAAACATGTTCTATCTGCCATCATCAACACCGAAGAGAAGGAAAGAAAACGCATGGCCAACGAACTTCATGATGGCCTGGGGCCATTGTTGTCGACCATCAAAATGTCGCTTTACGCCTTGACACCAGAAGATGAACAGGAGATCAAAAAAAAACCCATTTACGAAAATGCCATTGAATCGGTAGATGAGGCCATCAAGAGCCTTCGGGAAATTTCCAACAACCTCAGTCCTCAGGTGCTTGAAGATTTTGGACTGATCGCGGCCATCAGGTCGTTTATTGGTAAAACGGTCACAGCCACTGACCTCAAGATTGAATTTGTCACCAACATCACCGAGCCAACCGGTATTAACAAAGAAACCTCGCTGATTTTGTATAGGGCTTTGTGCGAACTGATTCACAACACCATAAAACATGCCAGGGCAAATAAGATTATGGTGAGCCTATACAAAGAAAACGAAGGAATCAAATTGCTGTTTCAGGATGATGGCATTGGGTTTAACTATGATATGCCCATGAGCCGGGAGCCTTTTGGAATGGGATTACATACCATTCAAAGCCGGATAGCTTCTATCGAAGGGAGTTTCCAACTTAAAAGTCAGCCGGGAGAAGGCATTCTGGTCACCATTGAAGTATAATAGCCATGGATACAAAAAAAACCATTCTGATTGTTGACGATCACACCTTGTTCCGCAACGGGTTAAAGCTCTTGCTTCAACATTATCTACCTGATAGTGTTATTATTGAATCATCGAACGGTGAAGACGCCCTATTGCGGGTCACCAATAAAATGCCTGATATTATCCTGATGGACATCAACATGCCCGTGATGAATGGAGTTGAGGCCACCCGAAAAATCATTGAGATGAATCCCCAAGCCTGCATCATTGCGCTCACCATGCATGGCGATGAGAGTTATTATTATCAGATGATAGATGCCGGAGCAAAGGGTTTTCTATTAAAAAACTCAAAACCGGACGATGTGCTTGAGGCCATCAAACAAGTGTGCCAGGGAAAACATTATTTTTCGGAAGAAATCATGTATTCCGTCATCAGAAACCTGAACAAAAGTGACGCAGAAGTACCGGATATTCAACTCTCTTCACGGGAGACTGAAGTGTTAAAAATGATCTGTGCCGGATTATCGAACCAGGAAATTGGTGACAAGTTGTTCATCAGCAAGCGCACCGTTGACAATCACCGGGCCAGTCTGTTAGAAAAAACCCAATCGAAAAACACGGCACAATTGGTGATGTATGCCATTAAAAACGGGATCATTGAATTGTAATCCTTTTTTAAAGGCTGCTGCTTCGATCCATCAATTTTGAATCATGATTTTCTTCGTCAGAATCGCTTCCCCGTCAAAAATCTTCACAAAATAAATTCCACCCGAAAGGTTTGACAAATCGACATTAAACTTCTCATTACTAACTGCTGCTTCATACATCTTCGCTCCCTGAAGGTTGTAAACATGAAGGCTATTGCTTTTATCGATCTGAAAACCTGACAATTCAAACTGGATCATCCTGCTTGACGGATTTGGATAAACCGAAACTACAGATTGATTTTCAGATATCCCGGAAGTGCTTTGCACATTGATAATCCCTTTCATTCCTCCTGAGGCATGTGGACAACAAACATAATAGTGAATGCCTGCCGTGAGCTGTACAGAAAGCAGCAATCCTCCGCCAAATGGTAACGAAAATCCCGGCAGCGGTGTATTGCCATTGGCTACCCAGGTTGCCTGGCTTACTTCCACCACATTGTGGGTACTTTCGAGAGTAAACATCACACTATCACCTTCAACAATGGCAATGTTATCCGGCATAAATGTAAAATTTGTATTGGTAATTGTCCAAAGGGTGCTTACCCCGACAGAACGAAAATTGACAGTAAAGCTGAAAGTAAAATTTTTGTATTCATAAGCCTGTTAATTTGGCTCAGATTTTACAAATGTAATTAATACAGAACCTTTTGGCAAGGGAAACTGCGATAAGTAATCAAATAAATCTGAAACCAATTTGGTTTATTAAGTGGAATATACCGAATTAAACAACACATAATCAGTAGTCAGATCTGTTCCCCATCCTTTGGCATTGGCTTTGCCACTATGCAGATCAAGCAGAATCTTAAGATGCGATTCGCGCAATAATTTTTTAATATAATTGGTGTCGAAATCCAATGGATTTCCCTTTTCAAGGACTTTTACCACTTTTTTTTCGGAACCAATATAAAGATCAATTTTCTCATAATCAAATGGAAGTCCCGCATTTCCGGCAGCACTGATAATCCTTCCCCAATTGGGATCGCGGCCAAACATGGCTGTTTTAACCAATGCTGAATCCGAAATTTTTCGAATCATGGTTCTCGCATAGGCTTCGGAAGGTGCATTTACAATTTCATATTCTATGAATTTTGATGCTCCTTCACCATCCGAAACAATGAGTTGCGCTAAATGAATCATCATTTCTTCGAGGTGTTTTTTAAATATTTTAAAACCTGCCTCCTTTTTCGATTTAATCTTTTCATTCTGCGCCAGCCCGTTTGCCAAAACAACCACCATGTCATTGGTGGAGGTATCACCATCTACGGTAATCATATTGAACGAACCATCCACCGTTTCCTTCACCGTTTTTTGTAATAACACAGGGTCTATTGCAATATCGGTGACGATGAAAGCCAGCATCGTGGCCATGTTGGGATGAATCATTCCCGAACCTTTGGCAACTCCTCCCATATTGATCTCACGACCATCAACTTCAAATTCCACGAAACCCTCTTTTGCATAGGTATCGGTAGTTAAGATAGCATTTGCGACAAAAGACCCTGCATTGGATCTATTGGTGAGATTTCTTACATTCTCCTTGATTCCTGCCACTATTTCGGTGGTTGGAAATTTTACTCCTATAATCCCTGTTGAAGCTACCAGTACCAATTCCTTGTCGATGCGCAATTCTGAAGCCAACGTAAGTGCCATGGCCTCAGCACCTTCCAACCCTGACTTTCCGGTGGCTGCATTGGCATTTCCCGCGTTGATTACGATGGCCTGTGCCATCCCGTTGGCGATGTGTTTCCTGGTCACCAGAACAGGTGCTGCCGCCACCTGGTTTTGAGTAAATACAGCGGCCGCACTCGCTGGGACTTTTGAATATATGATGGCCAGGTCTCTTCGCATCGACTTCACTCCGGTATGCGCTCCCCAGCAGGTAATTCCCCTTACATTTGTTATATTTTTAATCATTTCTGTAAATGTTTTTAACAGTTAACTTTCTTTTAATTAATTCATTATGGATTTAACGGGATTAAATTTAGCCCGCTGGTTTCATCCAAACCAAACATAATGTTCATATTTTGAACCGCCTGACCTGCGGCACCTTTGATCAAATTATCAATCACGCTGATCACGATCACCATGTTGGTTCTAGCATCATAGGTTACAAATAAATCGCAGTAATTGGTGCCCCTGACATCCTTTATGGCCGGAGCTTGTTTTCGTAACCGGACGAAAGGTGCATTTGCATAAAATTTCTCGTATTCTTTTCGCAAACTGATTTCATCCGTTTCTCCTGTTGGGCGTGCATAAATGGTGGTGAGGATTCCTCTGTCGACCGGCAACAAATGGGGAGTAAACTGGATGAGTGTATTTTGCCCCGCAATCCGATCTGATATTCCTTGTATTTCAATGGTATGTCGGTGATTTTTAAGTCCGTAGGCCTTGAAATTATCATTTACATTTGAATACAAATTAACCGTTTTTGCTTTTATTCCTGCACCTGTAACACCTGTTTTTGAATCAATAATAATGGGTTCGGTTTCAATCAGCTTTGCGGACAATAACGGAGCCAACCCCAGGATGGCACTGGTGGGAAAACAACCTGGGTTCGCAATCAGACGGGCGTTTTTAATGTCATCATAAAATAACTCGGGACTTCCAAAAACGGCTTGTTTTATTCCTTCCGGATAGAGGTGGTCTATTTGATACCACTCTTCATAAACTTCAGATGAACTTAACCGGAAATCGCCTGACAGGTCAATTATTTTAAAATTCTTGTCTTTAAACCGCTTCACAAAATCCATGGAAATGCCATGCGGCAACGCCAGGAAAACAAGATCCAGCTCAAATTCATCAATGCGATCAACCGACACCAATTTTTGATCGGCTATCCCCTGTAAGAAAGGGTGTACATCCGAAAATAATTCTCCTGCCCTGCTTTCTGATGTAATCAGGGAGATTTCCACCTCCGGGTGATTGGTGAGAATGCGCACCAGTTCGGATCCGGTATAACCCGTTGCTCCGATAATTCCTATTTTCTTTTTACCCATTGTTATAAATTTCGTTTAATGATTTGGTTAGCACATCCACCACTTTTTCCAGATCCTCATAACTGATATTTAACGGAGGAACCAGGCGGAGTACATTTCCGGCGGTAGCATTGGCCAGCACACCTTTTTCAAGTATTTTTTGCACAAGAGGTTTGGTTTCAAAATTAAACTCCACTCCTATCATCAATCCTTTTCCACGTATTTCGACAATACCCGGATTTTTGATTGCCGTGATTTTTTCTTTCAACCAATTTCCCTTTTCTTCTGCCTGACGCATCAGGTTTTCAGTTTCAATTACTTCGAGGGTTGCCAAGGAAGCGGCACACGCCAAGGGGTTTCCACCAAAAGTAGTCCCGTGATCGCCAAACTCCATGGCAGCGCTCACTTTTTCGTTGGAAAGAATGGCCCCGATTGGCACACCACCACCCAATGCCTTTGCAAGCGTCATGACATCGGGATTTACACCATAGTGATCCTTGGCAAACATTTTTCCTGTTCTACCCACACCACACTGAATTTCATCAAAAATCAACACGATGTTCTGCTCATCACAAAATGTTCGTAACTCTTTAAGAAAGGATTTTGAGGCCACATTTACACCCCCTTCACCCTGAACAGGTTCGATGATAATGGCTGCTGTTTGGTTATTGGCAGCTCTGTTTACAGCCTCCATGTTATTAAAAGGCACTTGCATAAAACCCTGAGGTATAGGTTCAAACCCTTTTTGATAGGCTTTTTTACCCGAGGCAATGGTGGCTAAAGTACGCCCATGAAATGAGTTTTCAAACGAAATAATGTTTCCTCCTTTTTGAATGCCATGGGCATATTTCCGTGCAATTTTTATGGCGCCTTCAACCGATTCGGCTCCGCTATTGGTAAAAAATACCCGATCTAAACCAGACAATCTAACCAGCTTTTCAGCCAGCATCATTTGAGGCTCGCTTAGATAAAAGTTGGAGATATGAATCAATTTTGCTGCCTGTTCCTGAATGGCTTTCACCACTTTGGGATGACAATGACCCACACTGTTCACTGCGATACCACCCAAAGCATCGATGTATTCGTTGCCTTCCACGTCCCATACATGAGCACCCTCACCACGTTCAAGTGTTAAAGGGTACCGTTTGTAAACCTGTAAATAATATTTTTTATCCTGTTCGTTATATGTTGCATTGAGCTTTTGTGTCATTATAAAATTTTTAGTTACTACTTTCTGATAATCGTTCCTACAGTTTGATCTTCAAAAATGGAGGGAATCTGTTCAGGCTTTGTCCCATTGATGATCCGCGCTAACCCGGCACCATTTTTCAAGGCGACTTCACATGATTCGGCTTTTGGGATCATGCCTCCCTGGATGATGTGCTCATTTTTTAATTTGATTAACCCGGAAATCGGTATTATCCGAAGAATGGAAGCCGGATCGTCCTTATCGATTAACAATCCATCCACATCGGTTAAAATGATATACTGATCGGCTTTAAGTGCACCGGCCAGGTGACCAGCGAACATATCGCCATTTATATTGTAGTCCAATCCGTTTTGGTCAGAAGCCAGACAGGTGAGCACCGGAATAAAATCATTCTCCAAAAGCAGATGTATCAATGCGGGATTCACTTTGTCAACATCACCCACTTGTCCCAAATCAACCTGTTGGACTTCTCCATTTTCTTCGCGCAGGTGGATATGTTTTTTAGCAATAACCGTTTGACCATCTTTGCCCGACAGCCCAACTGCTTTATATCCCATAGCGTTAATCATCGAGACCAAATTTCCGTTGACTCTTCCTTTCAAAGCCATTTCCACATATTCCATGGCTTCTGATGTTGTTTTCCGCAATCCATCAATGAACTCTGATTCTACATGGGCTTCTTTCAGGATTTTTTCAATAAATGGTCCACCACCATGAACAATCACCACATGACAGCCTTTTTCTTTAATAGCGCAGATATTTATCAACACCTGTCGCTTAAGCTTCTGATCGGTCATGGCATTGCCGCCATATTTAAATAGTATGATAGGTTTTAAAGTCATTTTTTCAAAATTAAGCATTTTTGGCCGGGGAACCAAATTTACAACCAGTTACAAAGATGTAGCAATTAGGTGCTGAAAGTATTACATAATTATAGAAAAAGGTTACATCTTTCATACATTTAGTGTCTGAATTGCAAGGTGATTGGTTGTTTAAGAATTTGATCGTGCAGTCGGATAAATCCAGACTGCAATGGATGCGCTTTTAACACGTTCATTGTAGATGAATAAAACCGAATAGAATCAATCCATTGCAGTCTGGCTTTAGCCGACTGCAAAATTAGCCAAACTCAAGGTGCAGTCGGATAAATCCGAAC
>PCUL01000266.1:1519-2578 GCA_002771745.1 Bacteroidetes bacterium CG18_big_fil_WC_8_21_14_2_50_41_14 | reverse complement strand
CATCGCTAAGTTTTAGGATAGAATGTCTCGAAAAAGATTCCCGATCATAAGTGCCATAGCAATGCTGCCACTCCAGTTCACCTTCACTGTTTAGTTTTATCATCCAGATGTCATCAACATTGTAAGTAATAAGGTCATCATGGAGTCCACTTACGTCTCCATCATCTGAATTGGTTAAACCAATAACTATATAGCCTCCGTCCTCTGTTTGAGTAAGATAGGAAACGAATTCATATCCAGTTCCCCCCAAGCAATTCTGCCATATGATGTTTCCTTCAAAATCTACTTTGCATACCCAAAAGTCATAAGGTGGAAAATCATCCGGCTCACCTCCCTGGAATCCCACAACATCTCCGTCAGATGAATTTGTCCCTGCAACAAATACATACCCATCATCAAGTTTAATGATGTCAATACCCAAGTCGTCTTTGCTTCCCCCAAAACTAAATTGATGAAGGATGTTTCCCTCCAAATCAAGTTCAAGTATCCAAACATCCTCATAGTTTGTACCATGGTGGTCACAGGTAATCATGCCTCCGCTTTGGGTAAAGCCTCCTGTCATCAGCAGGGTATTTTGCTCGGTGAGTTTAATTTTAATGGCATTTTCCAATCCCTCGTTCCCCAGGGTCTTTTCCCACTCCAGGTTTCCGGTGGAATCAATCTTGCATAACCATAGGTCATTACTCCCGTAGTAGGCACTCACATCTCCCCCGGCCTCCATAATCCTGCCCATCATAAGCAGTCCTCCATCAGGCATCAATATGGCATCCCTATCTTCGCAACGGTCATTTCCATAGCTGTTTTCCCAAAGGATGTTGCCCAGTGTATCAATTTTGACCACCCAATACCCATGAGGTCCTGAATTTAGTACGTCACCATCATATGACATTGAGGATCCGAATAAATAATAGTTGTTATTATTTGTAGGAATGATTTTATTAATATGCTCACCTAAACTGCCTCCATAGCATTTGTCCCATAAAATATTACCTGTATTATCGGTTTTGACAATCCATCCATCAGCTCCTCCATGAAAATTGGTGATCATAGTATCATATT
>PCUL01000266.1:1097-1498 GCA_002771745.1 Bacteroidetes bacterium CG18_big_fil_WC_8_21_14_2_50_41_14 | reverse complement strand
CTCTTAAAGATATTAAATAACCGTTTTCTCTTTTGATTATATTATGTATTAGAGTTTCTTTTGTAGGTGTTCCAAAGCATTGTTGCCAGGTAATGTCAGGTGCCTGGCCAAATAGGGGTAGTATGGCAAGGCATAATATATATGTGATAATTTTTATCTTCATTTCACTTAATTAAAAATACAGGTGCTGTAAATGGTTTACAGCACCTGTAAAAGTACATTTTAATTGATTACAACCTTGCCGGTTTTTTGTAAACCGCCAGCGGTTAGGGTGTATAGATACACTCCGGACTTAATTGTTCGGATGTCCCATACCTGTTGGCCTTGTTTACCTGATACAGCAAAGCGTTGTATTTCCTTGCCTGCCATGTCGGAAATTGAAATAATGCCTTCGGGTTTGC
>PCUL01000266.1:0-1070 GCA_002771745.1 Bacteroidetes bacterium CG18_big_fil_WC_8_21_14_2_50_41_14 | reverse complement strand
TCCTTAGCCGGATTGGGATACACCCTCAACCCAAAACCATTAGCCATATTTTCTTCCAACCCCACACAAGTATAAACAAAGGTGGTTTTTACTTCTGAGTAGGCCGACTGCCCACAGTCGTTGTAGCTGGCAGCAGATATTTGTACCTCGCCCTGATAGCCGGTGTTCCAGGTGATGGTGGCGGTGAGGCTGTCTTGCGCCAAAGTTCCTGCCTCCTCCGGTTGCAGTTGCCAGGTGTATCCCCAGGCTCCGGCTGCTGGCGCAAGGGTATAAACGGAAGTAGAGTCGTTGGTATGGCACAGGGTATCCGGCCCGGTGGGGGTTTCGGGAGTGGCTGGTTGGTAGTGGGAGCAGTCTTTGAGGTTGAAGAGCCAGAAATCGTAGTCACCATGACCCTCACATTGTACATCTCCTCGTTTCAAACTATCATCTGTTGAAAAAGTAGCTACAGTGGCTGCAATAATCCAGTTGTCATCTGCCTTTTGAATAACGTTGTATCCCAGGTAATCACCCACATAACTCCCATAGCATTGACTCCATTCCAATTCTCCCCCTGCCGATAATTTTACCATCCAAATGTCATTTCTAGGGGTTTGTGTAATATACCAAAGATAGTGCATGCCTTCCACATCACCATCTTCAGACATTGTTTCGGCTACAACGATAAAACCACCATCTTGAGTGGGGTATAAACCTGCACTTGGATAGTCATAGCTTGTACCCCCAAGGCATCTCTGCCACATGATGTTGCCAATGGTGTCGATGCGGACAACCCAAATATCAGGATAATTGTCTTCATTAGGATGCAGTCCCGAGACATCACCATCATCAGATTCTGTTAATCCCAAAAATATATACCCATCCTCCAACTCCAATACTCCTCTGTTTCCATAATCATAGCCACTGCCTCCATACAATTTCTGCCATTCAATCTCCATTTCAGGGGTTAGTTTTACAGCCCATACATCGCCTGAACCATGGTGGATTCCCTGCACCATGCCCTGAACTTCTTCGGCTTTGGTAGCAAAGAAAAACCCTCCATCTCGTGTTTCAACAATATCAAAAATGTT
>PCUL01000247.1:21075-21929 GCA_002771745.1 Bacteroidetes bacterium CG18_big_fil_WC_8_21_14_2_50_41_14 | reverse complement strand
TTTGCTCATCGGTGGTGGAACAGTTTTATACATGTTCAATATGCCACACCGCAATGTTCAAAATGCTTCCACCGATTTTAGCCTTACCGCTTCTCAATTGGTGACAGAATATTTAGAAAATCCAACTAAAGCAAATGAAAAATACCTTGCTGATGATGGCGATTCAAAGGTTTTGGAAATCAAAGGAACAGTTGCCAAAATCAGCGAAGATTTCAACGGACAAAAAGTTGTATTGCTTCAGGAAACCACTGACAAAGCCGGAGTAAGCTGCACATTTACACAAGAAACCAACAAGAACGCTTCAACTGTTCAGGTAGGCGAAACAATAACCATCAAAGGCGTAATACGTTTGGGAGCCTCATACGACCCGGACCTTGAAATGTATGAGAATGTAGTAATAGAAAAAAGTGATTTAGTTAAATAATTAGTAACCAGTCTGCTGACAAGCAGGCATTTTAAAAAGTAAATATCATGAAAAAAGTAAGTTTTTTATTAAGTACAGTGGCAATAGTTTTAGCATTATTTGCCTTTACACCTCCAGTTGGGAAATTCGTAAGTTCCAAAACACATATCAAGTTCTTTTCGCACACCAGCGTAGAGGATATACAAGCCAACAATTATGCAAGTGTGAGTACCATTGACCCATCTACCGGAGATGTAGTATTTTCGGTTCCGATGCAAAGTTTTGAATTTGAAAAGGCTTTGATGCAAAAACACTTCAATAGCGATAAGTTTTTAGATACAAAACAATTTCCGAAAGCGAAGCTAAAAGGAAAGATAACCAACATAGCCCAAATTAATCTTGAAAAGGATGGTACATATCAGGCGAATGTTGAAGGGGAGCTGACAATTAA
>PCUL01000247.1:17976-21040 GCA_002771745.1 Bacteroidetes bacterium CG18_big_fil_WC_8_21_14_2_50_41_14 | reverse complement strand
CACTTTCGTCAAAGGTAAACCTGCATCGAACATTGCCAAAACTGTTGAAGTGACGGTTCATGCTGAATATCAATCCGAATAACATTTAATTATCATGCAACGTTACGACCTCATCATCATTGGAACCGGCGCAGGTGGCGGAACGCTGGCACGGAAACTGGCGCCAACCGGCAAAAAGATACTTATTCTCGAACGTGGGGATTACATCCCGCGCGAAAAAGAAAACTGGGACACCGAAGAAGTTTTTCTGAAAGCGCGCTATAAAGCCAAAGAAAACTGGACCGACAAAGATGGAAAACTGTTTCATCCCGGAATCCATTATTGTGTTGGCGGCAATACCAAAGTGTATGGCGCGGCCCTTTTGCGTATGCGTGAACAGGATTTTGGCGAAGTGAAACACCACGGCGGAATATCTCCCGCGTGGGATATCAAATACAATGATTTAGCGCCTTATTATCTCGAAGCCGAGAAACTCTATTCAGTACACGGTTTGCGTGGTAGCGACCCGACCGAGCCGCCTGAAACAAATCCGTATTCGCTGGCTCCATTGGAACATGAACCCCGTATTCAGGAACTCTTTGACGACATCAAAAAATTGGGGTTAAAACCTTTTCCACTGCCCATTGGGGTTAAAGGCGGAAAAGAAAAAGGGGAATCGAAATTGGTTTTAGACCGCTTCGATGGCTTTCCCGATCCCACTGAAAGTAAGGCCGACGCACATGTTGTTGGAATAAAAGAAGCATTAAAATACGAAAACGTAACCCTGGAAACCAACAGTTATGTTTCGCGCTTAATCACTAACGGTTCAGGAAAAGAAATTAAAAGCGTGGAGGTAATCCGCAATGGCGAAACAATGAGCTATTCTGCCAATACCGTGGTGGTTTCAGCCGGCGCCATCAACAGCGCGGCTCTGCTGCTTCGTTCGTCCAACGAAAAACATCCCAATGGTTTGGCCAACAGTTCCGACGTTGTGGGCCGCAACTATATGGCACACAACAACTCGGCCATGGTAGCCCTTTCGGTCAAACCAAACCCAACAAAATTTGGGAAAACATTTGCCATCAACGACTATTATTTTGGTGCGGAAGACTTCGGTTTCCCGATGGGGCATATCCAGATGCTGGGCAAGTCGGATGCCATGATGTTCCGCGACGACGCACCTTCTTTTGCACCCGGACTTACGCTCGAATATATGGCAAAACATGCGCTCGATTTCTGGATGACCTCAGAGGATTTACCGCTGCCCGAGAACCGGGTTACATTGGATAAAAACGGAAATATCGTATTGAGTTATTCTGAAAATAACCTCGAAGGCCACAAGCGCCTCCAAAAAAAGTTGCGTTGGATATTGGAACACTCCGGTTGCAAAACACACCTTTTACCAAATAATTTGTATTTGGGCAAAAAAATACCGATTGCCGGAACTGCCCACCAATGCGGGACGATACGATTTGGGAATGACCCCAAAACTTCGGCGCTGAATACCAATTGCCGTGCGCACGAAGTGGAAAACCTTTACGTGGTGGACGGTAGTTTTTTCCCGTCGAGTTCGGCAGTAAATCCGGCCTTAACCATTATGGCCAACGCGCTCAGGGTGGGCGACCATCTCATTAGCGAAGTTTTGTAAACCAAGGTTTAAAAAGTATAACATGAAGTTTTTTCGCAGGTATATCTTTATAATTCTGTTCGCAGTCGGTAGTTTTGCCCAGCTCAAAGCCCAGTCAATCACTGGAATTACGCGTGTTTCTTTTACGGTTTCCAATTTGGACGAGGCCGTGGAATTCTATACCGAAACGCTTCCTTTTCAAAAAGACACTGTTTTCCTTCTGAAAGGCGAAAATATTCAGCAACTTTTTAATGTGCAGGATACTTCACTGTTAGTGAAAGTGGCCCGCTTGCGCCTCGGCGATGAACAAATAGAATTGATGGAGTTTCAATCAGTGAAAATTTCAGGACGAAAAATTCCTGCCGACAGCCGCAGCAACGACCTTTGGTTTCAACACATTGCCATTGTGGTGAGCGATATGGCCAAAGCATATCAGCAACTGGCAGAAAATGAGGTAACCCATGTTTCTACATCCCCGCAAACTTTGCCTGCTTATCTTCCTGCGGCGGCTGGCATTTCGGCTTTTTACTTCCGCGACCCCGATGGTCACAACCTCGAATTAATAGATTTCCCTGCTGGAAAAGGAGACCCAAAGTGGCAACACGGCGGGGATAAACTTTTCCTCGGAATCGACCATACCGCCATCGGGATTGAGGCGACAAAGCCTTCACTTGAATTTTACAAAAATACTTTAGGGCTAAACATTGCCGGTGCCGGCGAAAACTACGGAACAGAACAGGAACATTTGAACCAGGTTTTCGGTGCCAGGCTGAAAATTACCGGGTTGAAAGCCAAATCAGGCATTGGGCTTGAATTTCTCGATTACATTGCCCCACCTGGGGGACGGCTCTATCCCAATGATACAAAAGCTACCGATTTATGGTTTTGGATGACGACTTTTAAGGTGAAGGATATTCAAAAACTTTATGCAAAACTAAAAGCACAAAACTATTTATTGGCATCCAACAGAGTGGTTGAATTTGAAACGCTGGGAAATGATGCCACGTTGGGCTTTTTAGTGCGTGATACCGATGGCCATTTTATCCTTTTTACTGAATAGAAGCAATAAACTTAAAAATAAAAACAATGAGACAAAATCCACATCACCGGCTGGCAGGACAAACCTGCATTGTAACGGGTGCAAATTCAGGCATTGGAAAAGAAGTCGCCCTTTCGATGGGCCGCGACTGTGCCAACGTGGTTGTAAATTACGTCACCGACCCGGCAAGCGCCGAGGAAGTTGCCCACCAGATAGAAATCAGCGACTCGGTTGCCAAAGCCATTGCGGTTAAAGCTGATGTGAGCAACGAAGACCAGGTACAGGAAATGTTCCGCGTTGCCAAGCAGCACTTTGGCACCGTTGATATTTTGGTGAACAATGCCGGATTGCAGCGCGATGCCGCTTTTCAGGATATGACTCTGGCGCAGTGGCAGTTTGTGATTGACGTAAACCTCACC
>PCUL01000247.1:0-17948 GCA_002771745.1 Bacteroidetes bacterium CG18_big_fil_WC_8_21_14_2_50_41_14 | reverse complement strand
TGCGCGAGTTTCTGCAACGCGGGAAAAGAGATTATTCCTGCGCTGTTGGGAAAATTATCTGCATGAGTTCAGTGCACGAAATCATACCGTGGGCCGGCCATGTTAATTATGCGGCCTCGAAAGGTGGAGTAATGTTGCTCATGAAGTCGATGGCGCAGGAACTGGGACCAAAGGGAATCCGCGTGAACAGCATCGCTCCGGGCGCCATTCAAACACCCATCAACCGCGACGCCTGGGAAACTTCCGAAGCCTTGGAAAAATTACACAAACTCATTCCCTATAAACGTATCGGGCAAACCACCGATATTGGCGCAGTGGCAGTGTGGCTGGCTTCCGACGAAGCCGATTACATCCACGGAACCACCATTGTTGTTGATGGCGGGATGACACTTTACCCCGGATTTACCGAAAACGGGTAAAAAACCTTTGCGCCTTCGCGTCTTTGCGAGAGAAAAGGAAAACCTCACGCGAAGCCGCTAAGCCGCCAATAAAAATATAAAAATGAAACTGTAATAAATAAATCCTTTGCGAGAAATAAAATAAGACATTATGAAGAAAATTTCTGCTGAAAAAATACGCCTCGAAGAACACTATTCAGGCAAAAAGAACTGGCTCAAATGGGGTCCATACCTCAGTGAGCGCCAGTGGGGAACTGTGCGCGAAGATTACAGTCCTGATGGCAGCGCCTGGGATTTTTTTCCGCACGACCACGCCCGTAGCCGCGTTTACCGCTGGGGCGAAGATGGCATTGCCGGAATCAGCAACGAGTTTTCCAACCTCTGCTTTTCGGTGGCGCTGTGGAACGGCAAAGACCCCATTATCAAAGAACGTTTGTTTGGGTTAACGGGTTCGGAAGGCAATCATGGCGAAGATGTGAAAGAGCTTTACTATTACCTCGACAGCACGCCCAGCCATTCGTACATGAAACACCTGTACAAATATCCGCAGGCCGAATTTCCGTATGAAAAATTGGTGAACGAAAACAGAACCCGCTCGAAACTTGAAGGCGAATACGAATTATTGGACACAGGTATTTTCGATGAAAACCGCTATTTCGATGTGTTTACTGAATACGCCAAAGCCAGCGATGAAGATATTTTAATCAAAATAACCATTCACAACCGTGCACAGGAAGAAGCAGCGATTTCAGTTTTGCCAACACTTTGGTTCCGAAACTTATGGAGTTTTGGGCTGATGGACGAAAAACCAGATTTGCAACTGATTAACGAAAAGAAAGAAAAATATGTAAAAGCAGTTCATCCAAAACTGGAGGATTACTTTTTTTATTTCGATGAAAATTCAAGGACACTTTTTACTGAAAATGAAACGAATGCCGAACGGATTTTTGGTTTACCAAACGCCCATCCTTTTGTAAAAGATGCCATTAACGATGCGGTAGTGAATCATAAATTCGATTTGTTTGAAGGCAAAACCAACGGTACAAAATTCTCACCGGTTTACGAATTGGTCATCGCAGGAGGTGAAAGCCACGAAATCAGGCTGCGATTATCAAAATTGAAATTAGACAAAAACGCGCTGACCAGTAATTTTGAAGCGGTTTTTACTGACCGCTTGCAAGAAGCCGATATTTTTTACAATGAATTGTGCGTTCAGGATGCTGAATTGAAAAACATACAACGACAGGCATTTGCCGGCATGTTGTGGAGCAAACAATATTACAACATCGACATTCCGCGTTGGCTAAACGGCGACCCCGGCCAAACCTCGCCGCCCGAAAACCGCAAAAAAGGACGCAACCACGAGTGGGCCAGCCTAAACAATGAAGACATTATTTCGATGCCCGACAAATGGGAATATCCCTGGTATGCCGCGTGGGACCTAGCGTTTCATTGCATTCCGCTGGCCATGGTTGACCCCGGTTTTGCCAAAAGCCAGTTAATTTTATTTTTGCGCGAATGGTACATGCGCCCCAACGGCCAACTGCCCGCCTATGAGTGGAAGTTCAGCGATGTGAACCCACCGGTTCACGCCTGGGCCTGCCTTCAGGTTTACCGGATTGAGAAGAAAAACACAGGGGAAGGCGACATAGATTTCCTGAAAAAAGCGTTTCAGAAACTGCTCATCAACTTTACCTGGTGGGTGAACCGCAAGGACCACAACGACAACAATGTTTTTGAAGGCGGATTTCTCGGGCTCGATAACATAGGTGTGTTCGACCGCAGTTCGTTTATTCACGGTGGCGGCCATCTGGAACAGGCCGACGGAACAAGCTGGATGGCCATGTACTGTCTGAACATGCTCGATATGGCGCTTGAAATTGCACAGGTTGACAACACTTTTGAAGACGTGGCCACCAAGTTTTTCGAGCATTTTGTCTATATCGCCGAATCGCTCAACCGAATGGGCGAAGACTGGACTGGAGCATGGGACGAAACCGAAGGTTTCTTTTACGACATCCTTGCAAAACGCGATGGAACCTACATTCCGCTCAAAGTGCGCTCACTGGTGGGCTTGAGTTCATTTTTTGCCACGCTGGTTTTAGACCGTGAACGGCTGAAAAATGTTCCTGATTTTATGAAACGGCTTAAATGGTTCCGCAACTACCGAAAAGCCAACAACGCATATCTTGCCATTGAAGAGCTCAATGAAGGGAAAGATATTTTATTGTCGCTCACCCCGAAAAAAAGACTCGAAAAACTACTCACGGCACTGCTCGACCCGGCTGAATTTTTATCGCCGTTTGGCATTCGCAGCGTTTCAAAAATCCACGAAAAGCCTTATTCAGTAAAAATTGATGGCGCCGAATACGGGTTGCAATATGAGCCGGGTGAAAGTACGAACTCACTTTTCGGGGGAAATTCCAACTGGCGTGGTCCGGTTTGGATGCCCATGAATTACCTTTTAATCCAGTCAATTCTGGAACTCTATAAATATTACGGCAATTCGGTAATTACTGCTTGTCCGGCGGGGTGCGACCGCTTGGTGAACCTCGACCAGATTGCCAAAGATATTTCAATCGGCTTAATTTCGATTTTTAAACCCGATGCCGAAGGAAAACGGCCTGTTCACGGAAACAATGCGAAGTACGCCAACGACCCGCATTTTAATAAACTCATCCTGTTCAACGAATATTTCCACGGCGACACCGGGCACGGAATCGGCGCCTCGCACCAAACAGGCTGGACTGGGCTGGTTGCCGAGTTGATTGACAGGTTGTTTAAGAAATAGTCGAATTGCCTGTCTTTGGATTAATAGACGGCCAAATATCTGGTTCATGTGTCAGCTTTTGGCTTTCTGCCGACTAAACATAAAAATTATTTACCATGCTTAAATTCAACATAGACAATTCAGAGGAAACATTAGCCAAAGAATGGCTCGTTACAAACGGCATCGGTGGTTATGCTTCCGGAACTATTGCAGGTGCAAATACACGTCGTTACCATGGTTTGCTGGTAGCATCCCTCAATCCGCCTGTTCAGCGGCAAGTGCTGGTAACCAAAATTGAGGAATCGGTTATTTCAACAGATGGAAGCAAACATGACCTCTCCTCAAACTATTTCCCCGGAGTGATACATCCTGATGGATATCATCATATCGAAAGTTTTGAACGAAACCCACTACCGGCTACAGTTTTTGAGGTAAAAGGATACAGGATAAAGAAAACTATCTTTATGGTTCATGGATCAAACACCACGATTGTAGAATATGAAAACATGGGCAAAAAAGCTTCAAAGTTGTCGCTAAATCCCTTTTATGTTTACAGGGATTACCATAGCCTGTATCATGAAAATGACGATTTCTGTCAATATTTTGATATGGGCGGAAATACGTTGAAAATTTATACCTGCGAATTTTCCGGCCCGCTGATTGTTAAATATTCCGGAGGAAAATTTATTGGAAACTTTAACTGGTACAAAAATTATGAATACCCGGAAGAGAATAATCGTGGCCAGGACTATTTGGAAGATGCCTTCACCATTGGTAAAATTGAACATAAATTAAACCAGGGCGAAAAGCTTTATATTACCTTTTCAACTGATGAAGAAGTGGCTGCAATAGATCCTTCAAAACATAAGCGTCAGGAGTTAAGCCGTTTGAAAAAATTGGCTCCAAAAAATTCAGTAAATAAATTTTTACATGATTTAATTGTTTCTGCCGATCAGTTTATTGTTGATCGTAAAACAACAGGAGGTAAATCAATTATAGCCGGTTACCATTGGTTTACCGATTGGGGCCGGGATACCATGATTGCTATGCAGGGATTAACCATAGCCCCTGGGAAACAGGAAACCAGTAAATCAATCTTAAGTACTTTCTTGAAAAGCATTGATCAGGGTATGTTGCCCAACAGATTTGCCGATAACCAAAAAGAACAACCTGAATATAATACCATTGATGCCACCCTATGGCTTTTCGTTTCGCTTTATAAATATTACAAGAAGTTTGGCGATGCTGAATTTATAAAAGAAAATATCCATTACCTTGAAGCCGTTTTGCAGGCACATACCCGAGGTACACGCTACAACATCCATGTTACCGAACAAGGGTTCCTTTATGGAGGCGAAGGTTTGGCGCAACTTACGTGGATGGATGCCCGTATTGGCGATTATGTTGTAACACCCCGGCATGGTTGCCCTGTTGAAATTCAGGCTTTATGGTACAATGCGCTCCGGATTTACCTGTTTTTTGGAAAAGAATTTCCGGAAGCAGATTTCAAGCTTTTATCCGAATCCGAAAATTTATCTGAAAAACTGCATGCCAATTTCTTTCCCAATTTTGTAAACAATAACGGATACCTTAACGATGTTATCGCATTAAATTTCAGGGGAGATGCTACCATACGCCCAAATCAAATTTATGCACTCAGCCTGCCTTTCCCTTTGATTGATAAAAAAACAGGCAGGGGAATTCTGGAAGTAGTGGAATCACATCTGTTTACTCCTTATGGACTGCGGTCACTTTCACCCGATAGCCCCGATTTCAGGCATTCATACAAAGGAAACCAATTTGAACGAGATACGGCTTATCATCAGGGAACCGTTTGGCCTTTTTTGCTTGCCGATTATTTTCAGGCTTGCCTTTATGTATATGGCAATACAAAGGAAGTTGGCAAAAAATTAAAAACATCACTTGAAGTATTGCGTCTCCATTTTTACGAATCTGATTGTATAAACGGGGTGTCTGAAATTTTCGACGGATTAAAACCTAAGGAAGGCCGTGGCGCTATTCATCAGGCATGGTCGGTAAGTGCATTGATCCAACTGCAATTGATGAGTATTGAAACGAAATAAACTTAGAATGAGGCCATTAATTTCGGCATTTCTTAAAAACTGGCAGACCTATCTCATCGAGGCCTGGGCATTAGGGATGTTTATGGTTTCGGCCAGCTTGTTTGTTATTCTTTTTGAGCATCCGTCATCGCCACTCAGGCATTTAATTGAAGAAGTCATTATCAGAAGATTCCTGATTGGATTGGCTATGGGTTTAACTGCCGTGCTCCTTATTTACTCTGGATGGGGCAAACGTTCAGGCGCACACATGAATCCGGCAGTAACACTTGTTTTTCTTACCCTCAACAGAATTTCAAGGGAAGATGCTTTCTGGTATATACTGTTCCAAATTACAGGCGGATACCTAGCTATAGCCGCGTTCAGATGGACGCTTTTAAACTATATTTCTGATCCATCGGTAAATTATGTAGTTACGGCGCCTGGTCAGCAGGGATATTGGGTTGCATTGGCCATGGAATTTTTTCTCTCGCTAATCATTATCTTAACCGTACTTCTGAGTAGCAATTCAGCAAAAGCAGCTCCATATACCGGATATTTTGTTGGTGTTTTACTGGTGCTGTTCATAACATTCGAAGCGCCATTTTCAGGAATGAGCATAAATCCGGCACGCACATTAGCCTCGGCTTTAGCAGCAAATGAATGGAATGGATGGTGGATTTATTTTATTGGCCCCATTTCAGGGATGTTGCTGGGAGGGTATTTATACCGCGTTTGGTATCGCAGCAAAAACAATGGTGATTGCACTTCAATGAGCATGCACCTTTCGGGTTATAAGTATGATTGCACCACGTATGAAGTTTTGGGTCCGAAACGTCTTTTATAAACAAAGATCAAAACAATTGCCAGGGATTTTTGGCATTTGAATTTTTCTCAACTTATTTTGTCAGCAATGGAATTTTCTTCGTCTATTAATTTGTAAATTGAATTTTTTGGTAACAAAATCAAATGTTACGTAATTTTAAACAGTTTAATAAAGAATCAAAGTATTAAGAAATTATGTCAAAAATAGAATTCATTCCAAATTTGCCTGAATCGGATAAGAAAAGAGTGGTTGTGGCAGGAGGAGGATTTGCAGGGTTTAAATTGATAAGGAAGCTGATAGGTAGAGGTTATGAAATTGTTTTGCTCGACAAGAACAATTTTCATCAATTTCAACCCTTACTCTACCAGGTGGCCACAGCAGGACTTGAGCCTAGCTCCATTTCATTTCCGGTAAGAAAAGTATTTCAAAAAATAAAAGATGTTCATTTCAGAATAGCCGAAATTCAGGAAGTGATTCCGTCACAAAATGAAGTCGTTACTGATATTGGACGGCTTAAATACGATTATTTGATCTTATCCATAGGTGCAAACACCAATTATTTCGGGCAAAATGAAATTGAAGAAAATACCCTCTCAATGAAAACCGCTTCGGATGCCATATTGATAAGAAATACCATTCTTGAACATTTTGAAAAAGCATTACTGGAAACACAACCCGAAAAAATTGAGCAATACCTCAACATTGGCATAGTAGGCGGAGGACCAACCGGTGTTGAATTGGCAGGAGCTTTGGCAGAGATGAAAAAATATATTTTTCCGAAAGATTACCCCGAGCTGGATTTATCTAAAATGCGGATTATTATTTATGAGGCGGCATCGCGTCTGTTGGCTTCCATGTCGGAGGAAGCCTCGGCATGGGCACTCAAATACTTAAAAAAACTGCACGTAGAGGTTAATCTAAATACGCGGGTAGAACATTACGATGGCAACTGCATCAGGTTGTCCGACCGCAGTATCGTTTCATCAAAAACTGTTATTTGGTCGGCAGGAATTAAGGCCAATGGAATTCAAGGCTTGCCTGCTGAAATTACAGGACGAGGAAATCGCATGCTGGTTGACCGGTATAATAGGGTAAATGGTTTTGCAAATATTTTTGCCATAGGTGACAACAGTCTTATGGTTACAGAAAAATATCCGAACGGACATCCCCAAGTGGCACAGGCCGCTATTCAGCAAGCTAATCTGCTGTCTAAAAACCTGGTGAAATTGGATAACGGTATTCAACCTAAAGAATTTGAATACAATGATAAAGGCTCCATGGCAACCATTGGTCGCAACCTTGCAGTTGCCGATCTTCCTTTTGTGAAATTACACGGCTTTATTGCCTGGATTCTGTGGTCGTTTGTGCATCTCTTTCTAATAATGGGTGTTAAAAACCGACTGTTGATTTTTTTAAACTGGACATGGAATTATTTCACCTATGATCAATCGCTGAGGCTTCTTATTAAACCTAAGCCTTTTTTAAAGGAAAAAAATGAAGTGAGTTGTATTACTCCGAACGAATTAATAATTAACAATAATTGAGTCCACTGCGAAAAGTCAAGAACCCCAAAAGAGACTAAAGGCAACTTTAATAGTTTGTTGATTTTCAACGAATTTCCCTTTAGGGGTCTGGGGTAAATGATTTGAAAATCAATGAGCACATACTTTTCAGAGGGAACTCATAATTAAAACTTAAACAAATGAAAATTGGATTTATCGGACTTGGCAAAATGGGCTTTAACATGGTACACCGTTTATTGATCAACAACCACGAAGTGGTGGTTTGGGACAGATCAGCCGAAAGTATTAAGGAAATTGAAAAATTAGGGGCCATCGGGGCAAACTCTTTAGAAGATCTGGTGAAAAAACTTCCCGAACGGAAAGTTATCTGGCTGATGGTTCCTGCCGGAAAACCTGTCGACGAAAACATAGATTTATTGCTTCCCCTTCTGCGAAAGAATGACATCATAGTTGATGGCGGCAATTCCTACTGGAGAGAAACACAGCAGCGTGCAGAAAAAGTGGCAGCAAATGGTGCTCATTACATCGATTGCGGAACAAGTGGCGGTGTTTGGGGACTTCAAAACGGCTACAGCCTGATGTATGGTGGCGACAAAGGAGCTGCTGATTATATTGAGCCGATTATCAAATCGTTGGCGCCTGAAAACGGATATGTTTATTGTGGGGTTTCCGGAACAGGACACATGGTAAAAATGGTTCACAATGGCATCGAATACGGCATGATGCAAGCTTATGCCGAAGGCTTCGAAATTCTTGAAAAAGCACCTTACGACATTGATTTAGCCAAAGTTGCCGATGCCTGGCAATATGGAAGTGTAGTGCGCTCCTGGTTGTTAGAACTGGCTGTAAATGCACTAAAAGATGATCCGAAATTAGAACAACTTCAGGACTATGTTTCTGATAGTGGCGAAGGAAGATGGACTGTACAAACAGCTATGGATTTTGATGTGCCAGCTCATGTGATTACGGCCTCATTGTTTACCCGTTTTCAATCGCGGCAAAAAGAATCGTTTGCCATGAAAATGCTGGCGGCTCTGAGGAATCAATTTGGCGGTCATGCCGTGAAAACCAAAAAATAATCAACAGTATGAAATCAAATGATAATCATATTTATGTCATTTTTGGAGCTTCGGGCGATCTTACCAAACGAAAATTAGTCCCTGCTTTATATTCACTTTTTGTTCAGAATTTGCTTCCGGAAAAATTTACCCTTCTTGGAGTTTCACGGTCTCAGTTCAGCGATGCTGAATTTAAGATTGCCATGGAATCTGCCATCAGCGAGTTTAAGGAAATTGACGACACTACACGGATTCCTGAGTTTATCGCAAAGATTCACTATCAATCCATCGGTTTTGATGATGTTTCAACTTATTTGCTGTTAAAACAACGGCTTGAAGCACTACGGGTTGAAAATGAAATTAGCGGAAACACCGTGTTCTATATGTCAACGCCACCAAGTTTGTACGGCATTATACCGCAGCATTTGGCTTCTGTTGGGTTGAACGCTCAGGATGATGGCTGGAAAAGATTGATCATCGAAAAGCCTTTCGGCTACGACCTTGAATCGGCATTAATACTAAAAGACCAGTTGCTGAAGGATTGGCAAGAAGAGCAATTGTTCAGGATTGACCATTACCTGGGGAAAGAAACTGTTCAGAACCTGATGGTAACCCGGTTTTCAAATGGTATTTTTGAACCCCTCTGGAACCGGAATTATATTGACCATGTTGAAATCACATCGGCAGAAAGCATCGGTGTTGAAAAACGTGGCGGCTATTACGAAAGTTCAGGCGCTTTGCGCGACATGGTGCAGAACCATTTGTTACAGGTAGCGGCTATCACAGCCATGGAGTCTCCTTCGTCGCTCGAACCTGTAGCCATACGCAACGAAATCCTGAAAGTATTTCAATCCCTTCGGCCAATAAAAAGAGAAGATGTTAAAACCAATGCCATTCGTGGACAATATCTTAGCTCTACCATAAAAGACGAACATATAGCAGGTTACCGTGAAGAAGAAGGGGTTCATCCCGAATCTGTAACCGAAACTTATGCCGCTATAAAATTTTATATCGACAACTGGCGTTGGGGAGGTGTTCCATTTTACATTCGTTCAGGCAAACGCTTGCCTACGCGTGTAACCGAAGTCGTTATCCATTTTAAACCTACTCCTCATTTCCTTTTCTCGAGCGGATCTGTGTGTAGTTCATGTAATCAATTGGTCATCAGGATTCAACCCGATGAAGGTGTGCTTTTAAAATTTGGTATGAAAACACCCGGAGCGGGCTTTGATGTTCAAAATGTCAATATGGATTTTCATTATTCCGACTTGTCACATCAACGTATGCCTTCGGCCTATGAACGTTTGATTTACGATTCGATGAAAGGAGATGCAACTCTTTTTGCCCGCACCCAGGAGGTTATCGAAGCCTGGAAGTTTTTAGCACCCGTTATTGATTGTTGGAAAAACGACCGGGAAGTGCCACTTTATGGATATCCGGCAGGTTCATGGGGTCCCGAGTCAGCAGATGACCTGATCGAAAACAAAGAAATGACCTGGCGTTATCCGTGTAAAAACCTTTCGGATGATGGTATTTATTGCGAACTGTGACCATGGGAAAAATTATCAAAATATTTAAAAACACCGATGATCTTTCTCAATTTTTTGGAAAGATACTATCAGCACAAATTCAGGATATTCCTGATGGCAAGTACTTTTCGATTGCCTTATCGGGCGGATCAACCCCAAAGGCAGTTTTTCATTATTTAGCGCTTAATTTCAGGAAAAAAATTAATTGGGATAAACTTCTGATTTTTTGGAGCGACGAACGTTGTGTTGCATCTGATGATCAGGAAAGTAATTTCAAAATGACAAAGGATAGCCTTCTGGATCAGTTGCCTGTTCCTGCCAAAAACATTTTCAGAATAATGGGCGAAAACGATCCATCGGCAGAAGCTACCCGGTATGCTGAAGCGGTGAGGCAATTTGTTCCTGATTATTATGATATTCCCCGTTTCGACCTCATGATGCTGGGTCTTGGTGAAGATGGGCATACAGCCTCTATTTTCCCCGGAAACCTGCATTTTTTTAACAGTGAAAAACTTTTTGATCTTGCTATACACCCATTAACCAATCAAAAAAGGATAACAGCTACCGGAACACTGATAAATAATTCAAAAATGGTTGCTTTTCTCGTTATCGGCGAAGCTAAATCCGAAATGGTAAGCCTTGTCCTCGAAAATAAACCAGGGAGTGAAAATCTTCCTGCTTCACTGGTGCAGCCTGTCAATGGAGAACTCTTTTGGCTCCTTGACGAAAAAGCTGCAGGAAAATTAACTTCAAATTATCAACAATAATACGCATGACACAATATCTCGATCAACTTTGCATCAACACAATTCGCACCCTTTCCATGGATGCGGTACAACAGGCTAATTCAGGGCATCCGGGAACCCCAATGGCTTTGGCGCCCGTGGTTTTTACGATCTACGACCGTTTTATGAAATTCAATCCCTCTAAGCCGGATTGGATCAACCGCGACCGGTTCATACTCTCAGCTGGACATGCTTCCACACTCCTATACAGCACTTTGCATATTAACGGATATGGTGTTTCGTTGGATGATATTAAAGCATTCAGGCAATTATACAGCAAAACTCCTGGACATCCCGAATACGGGCATACGCCAGGCGTGGAAACCACAACCGGCCCACTGGGACAGGGTTATGCCACCAGCATTGGATTTGCCATAGCCCAAAAGTGGTTGGCGGAACGCTTCAACAAACCCGGTTACAAGCTGATTGATTACAAAATTTTCGCTCTCGGAGGCGATGGCTGTATGATGGAAGGAATATCCGGTGAAGCCGCTTCACTCGCCGGCCACCTTGGATTGGATAATGTTGTATGGATTTACGACAACAACCATATCACCATCGAAGGAAAGACAAGTCTGGCTTTTAATGAAAATGTGGCCGCAAGATTTTTAGCTTATGGCTGGAATGTTCAAAAAGTAAATGATGCCAATAATTTGGAATTGCTTAGCGATGCCATCATAAATGCTGAAAACGAAAAAAACAAACCAACACTCATAATTGTTGATAGCCACATTGCTTATGGCGCGCCTACAAAACAAGACACGCATGGTGCACATGGCTCACCTTTGGGCGAAGTAGAAATCAGTGCCACTAAGGCTTTTTATGGTTGGCCTGACAAAAAGTTTTTCGTTCCCGATGAGGTTAAACAATACACTTTGGAAATAGCCAGGCGCGGCAAAAAGCAGAATGACGATTGGCATGAACTTTTTAGCCGTTACAGAGATGAATATACTGAGCTGGCCAATGAACTTGAATTGATTCAAAAAAATGAATTGCCCCAAGGATGGGATACCTCAATTCCAACTTTTGAAGCCGGGACAAAAATTTCGGGTCGGGCAGCAAGCGGAAAAGTATTGAATGCCATCGCTTCAAAAATACCATTTATGATTGGCGGATCTGCTGATCTTTCGCCTTCAACACTCACCGATTTAAAAAATGAAGGAAGTTTTCAGAAAGGTAACTTTGGTGGAAGAAACCTCCACTTTGGAATCAGGGAACATGCTATGGGTGCTATTGCCAACGGCATCGCTTTAAGCGGATTGAAAACCTTCGCATCTACTTTTCTGGTATTTTCCGATTATGCCCGTGGTGCAATCCGGCTTTCCGCTTTGATGAACCTGCCAGTGACTTACATCTTTACCCACGACAGTATTGGCGTTGGTGAAGACGGACCAACCCACCAACCCATCGAACATGTGGCTTCGTTGAGGGCAATGCCAAACCTGGAAGTTATCCGCCCGGGCGATGCCAATGAGGTTGCTGTTTTATGGAAATATATCCTTGAATCGAAAAATACGCCAACCGCAATGATTTTAAGCAGGCAGGATTTACCGGTTCTGGACAGAAAGAAATATGCGCCTGCCCAAGGTGCATTGAAAGGTGCTTACATATTGGCCGACAGCAATGGTACTGTTGATGTGATTTTGATAGCTACAGGGTCGGAGCTTTATCTTGCCATTGAGGCTTATGAATATTTAAAGTCCGAAAGTATAAATGCCAGAGTGGTTAGCATGCCAAATTGGGAATTGTTTGAGCGGCAAACTCCTGAATATCGTGAGTCTGTGCTACCTGCCAACGTGAGAGCACGCATAGCCATTGAAGCCGGCTCAACCTTTGGCTGGAGAAGGTTTGTGGGATTGCCCGGCGATGGCGAAGTTATTGGGATGAGAACTTTCGGCGCCTCGGGGAAACCGGGTAGCATTTACGAAGCATTCGGACTTACGGTTGACAATGTAGTAAACACAGCTAAGTCGCTAATTGATAGATCTTAAAATACATATTATTATGAAAATCGGCATCGCTTCAGACCACGGAGGTTTTGAGATAAAACAACAATTGAAACATCGGCTTATAATGTTGAAATATACCGTCATTGATTTTGGAAATACTATAAACAATCCAGTCGATGACTATCCTGATTTTGTAATGCCACTCGCCAAAGCAGTTGCGAAAGGAGAAGTTGAGCGTGGCATTGCGGTTTGTGGAAGCGGTGTCGGAGCATCAATAGCAGCCAATAAAGTAGATGGGGCCAGGGCTGCATTGGTGCACGATCATTTCTCAGCCCATCAGGGTGTTGAAGATGATGATATGAATATCCTGTGTTTGGGCGGTCGTATTATCGGGATAGAAAAAGCAGCCGAGCTGTCTGAAACATTTCTAAAAGCAAAATTTTCACATGCAGAAAGGCATTTGCGCCGACTTAGAAAAATTAGTTATCCCGAAAATTTTATTTCCGGTTATTACTTTTAACCTAAAGCAAAAAGAATCTTTAAACTATAAAAATTGATAGAATGAATCAAAACACACACAAACTTTACCAGAAAGGCGTGAGCATCTGGCTAGATAATATTACACGTAAAATGCTGGATAATGGCGTACTTCAAAAGTATATCACTGAGCTTTCGGTAACCGGTCTCACATCTAATCCTTCAATATTCGAAGCGGCCATCGCAAAAACAAGCGATTATGATGCAGCTATTGCTAGAATAAGCAAACCGGGAATTACGAATGAGGAGGTGTTTTTTGATCTCGCTGTTGAAGATATTCAACGGGCTGCCGATTTGTTCCTGCCTTTGTTCGAAAAAACCAATGGTCTCGATGGATATGTTTCCATCGAAGTTTCACCATTGTTAGCCTACGATACTGAAAACACATTAAAAGCGGCTAAAGATATTCACCAAAAAGTGAACAGGCCCAATGCATTTATCAAAATACCGGGCACTCCCGAAGGTTTGCCGGCCATAGAGAAAGCAATCGCTGAAGGCATTCCAATTAATGTTACACTCTTATTTTCGGCTGAACAATATGAGGCGGCTGCTTTAGCCTGGTTAAAAGGTGTTGAAACCAGAATCAATTCAGGCCTTAACCCGGATGTAAGATCGGTGGCCTCGGTTTTTGTGAGTCGCTGGGATAAAGCAGTAGCCGATAAAGTACCTGCGGCACTTCAGAACAAACTGGGAATAGCCGTGATGCAGAAAACCTACCATACCTATCAAAACTTTCTGAATTCCGAACGGGTAAGGCGTGTCATGAATTTTGGTGCCTTTCCGCAACGCCTGCTCTGGGCAAGCACCGGCACCAAAGACCCAAAGGCTTCCGATGTGCTGTATGTTACAAACCTCGTGGCTCCTTACACGGTGAATACGATTCCTGAAAATACCCTCCTGGCTTTCGCCGACCATGGCGAAACCGGCGAAACAATACCAAACGATACTCATGCCGCCGACCTCCTACTAAAACAATTTGAAGAATATGGAGTAGATTATTTGCAATTGGCCGGGCAACTTCAAAAAGAAGGTGCCGAAGCATTTAACAAATCATGGGACAACCTGATTGATAGTATTTCAACAAAAAGAAAACATTTATAATTTGGATAACATGAGTACTGTATTAACAAATTCAGAAGGCTGGAAAGCACTCGAAAAACATTTCGTAGAAATAGAACATACCCATATCAAAACCTTATTCGAAAAGGACAAAAACCGGGGACAACGTTTGACTGTGAAAGACCTTGGAATTTATTTTGATTTCTCAAAACACCGGATAACTGACGAAACGCTTGATTTGCTGATAAACCTGGCTCGGGACAGGGGTCTTGAAGCCAAACGAGCGGCTATGTTTTCAGGCGAAAAGATCAATATTACGGAAAACCGTGCGGTATTGCATACAGCATTGCGCGCACCCAAAGATTCATCCATCAAGGTGGATGGTCACAACGTTGTACCCGATGTGCATGAGGTATTGGATAAAATGGCCGGATTTGCCGCTAAAATAAGGAACGGGGAGTGGAAGGGATTTACGGGAAAGTCCATTAAAAATGTTGTAAATATTGGCATTGGCGGATCGGATCTGGGTCCGGTGATGGCTTACGAAGCGCTGAAACATTACACCGACCGCTCATTAACTTTCCGCTTTGTTTCGAATGTAGATGGGAGCGATCTTGCCGAAGCCCTAATCGACCTGCGTGCCGATGAAACACTTTTTATCATTTCCTCAAAAACGTTCACTACCCTCGAAACCATGACCAACGCGCAATCAGCCAGATCCTGGGCATTAAAGCAGTTGGGTAATCCTTCAGCAGTTGCCAGGCATTTTGTGGCTGTCTCGACCAACGAAAAAGAAGTCATGAAATTCGGCATTGACCCACAGAATATATTTGGTTTCTGGGATTGGGTGGGAGGCAGGTATTCCATGAGCGCTGCCATCGGCCTTTCGACCATGATTGCCATTGGCCCCGATCACTATCATGAAATGCTCAATGGCTTACATGAAATGGATGAACATTTCCGTACTGTGCCGCTCCATAAAAACATTCCTGTAATTATGGGAATTCTGGGCGTTTGGTATAACAACTTCTTCGGAGCACAGACTCAGGCCGTTTTTCCTTACGAGAATTATCTGAAACGTTTCCCGGCTTATCTTCAGCAACTTACCATGGAAAGCCTCGGTAAGCATGTTACACTTGGGGGCGAAAAAACGAACTATCAAACCGGAATTATTTACTGGGGCGAACCCGGCACAAACGGTCAACATTCATTCTACCAGTTAATTCACCAGGGAACTAAAATAATACCTGTGGATTTTATCGGGTTTAAGAAATCCCTCAACACTCTTACTCCCCATCAGGATTATCTGATTGCCAATATGATCGCACAGGGCGAAGCGCTCGCTTTTGGGAAAACCACTGAAGAAGTTAGAAAAGAAGGAGTTGATGAACAGTTGATTCCGCATAAGGTTTTTGAAGGTAACAGGCCTTCTTCTACTTTCTTCCTCGATACGCTAAGTCCTGAAAACTTAGGCAAACTGGTGGCCATGTATGAGCACAGCGTTTTTGTTCAGGGCGTTATCTGGGGCATCAATCCTTTCGACCAAATGGGTGTGGAATTAGGTAAAGTTCTTGCGCAGAACATTATTCCCGAATTGCTAGATAAGCAAAAACCGATTGCGCACGACAGCTCTACCAATGCCTTGATTGAATTTTACCGCCAATAACAGCACTATGATCAAAGCCATCATTTTCGACCTCGACGGAACATTAATCCAAACGGAAATCCTTAAAGCCGAATCATACGCACAGGCCATCAGCACCCTTACGAAAGGGGCTGTTTATGCTAAACAGGTGCTGGACAAGTTCAGTAGTTATGTCGGTTTATCGCGCCATGAGGCTGTTGCTGGTCTGGTCAATGAATTTTATCCGATGCTTTACGACCAGTTCATAGGAAAAAGCACTGTAGAAATTCAACAACTGGTTTTGTCAGAACGACTGTCGGTTTATCAGCAAATGTTGCAAGACAGCGAGTTGCTGTCTGCACATTTCTGTCCGTTCAATCTTGGATTGCTACACGCGCTTTTCAATGATAATTATTCAATTGCACTGGCTACCATGTCGCATAGCAAGGAGGCCGAAAGTGTGCTGGGGGTCATGGAGATACAACAGAAATTAAATTTAATTGTTACGCGCGACATGGTAATCAATGGCAAACCCAATCCCGAAATTTATCTTGCGGTAAACAGCAGCCTGAAAATTCAACCACATGAATGCCTGGTTATTGAAGACTCGGTGAATGGCATCAAAGCCGGACTGAATGCCGGGATGCATGTTTTTGCGGTTACCAATGATATCACCAGGGCTTCGGTGCATGATTCAGGCTTACTAAACGATGAATTTATCGTTGATGACCTTACCGGGCTTAAACCGAGAGTTTATCAGTTTTTAAAAGAGTTAAACGTTAAGTTATGAAATTTGTAACCAATTTGGGCATTGAAATCCCCGCTGTCACCACCCTACAAATGATTGAGATTGACCGTATTGCCATGGAAGAAACCGGCCCTAACCTATACCAGATGATGGAAAATGCCGGACGCAACCTTTGTATGCTTACCCTTGAAAAACTTGGGGACAATTGGCATACCTCACGTATTTTGGTTCTTGCCGGAATCGGTGGCAATGGCGGCGGAGGCATTTGTGCGGCCCGACATCTAACCAACCACGGTGCTAATGTTACCGTTTGTATTTCTGACGCAGGTAAGTTAAAGGAAGTTCCAGCTTTTCAGCTTCATATTTTACAGGCCACGTCCGCAAAAGTGATAACTGTGGAAGAGCTTAAAAACGAATACCCTGATATCATACTTGATGCCATTATTGGATATAGCTTAACCGGTGACCCGACTGGCAATGTCTTAAAAATGATTGAATGGGCTTCCGGGAAATCGACCTTTATTATTTCACTCGATGTGCCCTCAGGTATTGATTCTACAAGCGGAAAAAGTGCCCTGAACTATATAAAATCAAGCGCAACGCTCACGCTTGCCTTGCCTAAAACCGGTCTTCTTCCGGAAGTGAGTGGGGAACTCTATGTTGCCGATATCGGGATTCCAATTAATGTGTATCGTAAACTTAACATCAACTATATTTCGCCTTTTGGAAAGGATTTTTATGAGAAAATACACCTTGTTTAAAAAATATATAATTAGACCATCAATCGTATAATACACATTAAAATTATTTTAAAGCCAGAACGATCGTTTTCTGGCTTTTTTTTAGACAAAAAATGAAACCTTTATGATTTTTTTGTCAGGAATAGATTTGATCCCGACTGTTTGTCTGAAACTAAATTTTATTCAATATTAAAAACCATGACACCGAAAAAGAAAAAAATCTTGAAAATTGGAGCAATCCTGCTGATAGTAGGTTTGCTCATCGGTGGTGGAACAGTTTTATACATGTTCAATATGCCACACCGCAATGTTCAAAATGCTTCCACCGATTTTAGCCTTACC
>PCUL01000225.1 GCA_002771745.1 Bacteroidetes bacterium CG18_big_fil_WC_8_21_14_2_50_41_14 | reverse complement strand
TGTGGTGACGAGAAAAGGGAGGTCACAGATCAACTTCCTCCACTTGCGCCAAGAGTTGGCATTGTTGCCAACATGCAGGCCAATACGGTATTGGAAATATTACTAAAAGACTAATCATGGACATTACATTAAACAACAGACCCGAATCTTTTGATTATGAAAAATTAACAATTTCTGAAATCCTGAAGTTAAAGAATTATTCGTTTAAGATGATGGTGGTCAGGATCAATGGTCGGTTGATTAAAAAACCAGAATATAACCTGGCTGATGTAGTGGATGGTGATGATGTCCAGATTCTTCACCTGATCAGTGGTGGGTAACGAAATCACCCTAAAAAAATGTGGCTCTGACTGCCTGACCGCTTTTTAAATAAACCGATCATTTCTTCAACCCAAACCACTAATAATCAATGAATATTGGGGTATTTGATAATCATCGGGATATCCGGAATTCAGTTAACCTTACTAAAGGGGTTTTTTGTGACCCAGGATGGTTCCCCTTTGCTGATTGATAATAAACTTTTTCCTAATGGGTCGATCCTTGGTCGCCGCGGGATCGTATGAGGATCCGCCACTTGTATGCTTGGTACTACTGGCAAAACCGGCCGATTTTCTGGAGCATGAACTAAAACTCCCTGAGGCAACAACAATTAACACTAAAATAATGACTTTAAATATCCCTTTCATTCCTTCAAATGGTTGGTTATTGATTGAGCCGTAAAGATATAAAATTCTGTCAATAAAAAGTGGTTAAAGATAATTATCATGATTTCAAAAGGATTTGTGATACGATGGTATGGACTTTCTGTGAATACACATTGCCCCCATAAAGGTCTGTAAATGAAACAGAAAAAATGAGATTGTTCACCTTGACTGATGCGCCCATATTTTTAAGTTTTGTTTCAGCTTTTAAACTTCCAATTGTTCAACCACGATACCAGCTCTGTTCAACAAATCCAATCCATCAGTAATCCGATACTTACGGCTATAGACCACGCGTTTTATTCCGGCTTGAATAATGAGCTTGGCGCACTCGATACAGGGTGAATCGGTAACATACAACGTAGCCCCATTGCTGCTGTTGTTTGATTTGGCCACTTTTGTAATCGCATTTGCTTCGGCGTGCAGTACATAGGGTTTGG
>PCUL01000040.1:243-1118 GCA_002771745.1 Bacteroidetes bacterium CG18_big_fil_WC_8_21_14_2_50_41_14 | reverse complement strand
GAATTTCATCAGGCAACTTTTTTAAAACGAAATCAACCTACTTTCAAATTGTAATTTTTATTTAAAACGATGGCGAATTATCTTAAATTTATTCATTTACTTTCATAAATAACATTTAATTATTCTTCTTCATTTGAATATTATTTATAGATACTCATTATAGTATTAATAACAAAAACATGGGGTTTTCTGATTTTACCAAATTAATGTTTGACGATAATCTTTTGTATAAAAAAATTATCATTAATATATACTTTAAAAATATAAACACCTGAACCTAACATTCGAAGGTCAATTTCCTGGTAATTTTTATCAAACCTGTCACCAGATAACTTTACACCTTCAATATTAAAAATTTCATAACTACCACTTATATTTCCATAAGTATGCAAGTTAAACAGACCATTAGATGGATTTGGATAAATTTCAAATGATTTCACTGTATTGTCTGATATTCCTAAATAAAAAGAAACCATTTCTGATGTGTCAGACATACAACCATCATTTCCTTCGACAAGAACCTGATAATTTCCATTCTGCATTGCTTTAATTGCTTTTAGATTTAAACCGAGATCAATACCATTAAAAAACCAAGAATAAGAGTTTCCATATACCGAACACCGTAAACTATCAGTACCGACTATACTTATTATCGGTTTTGAAGGTTTATTACATCCATTGTATCTGAGTAAAATAAAATCCATTCCAAGGCCAGAATCTAAATAATAAGAGCCTGCCACTACTATTTTGTCGTCTTCTTGTATGGATATGGAATTCCCCATTTCATAACTACCACCTAAATCAGTAACAATTATTCCGTCGTATCCAAATGTATCATCAAGTGAACCGTCAGGATTATATCTGACTAAAATAAC
>PCUL01000040.1:0-212 GCA_002771745.1 Bacteroidetes bacterium CG18_big_fil_WC_8_21_14_2_50_41_14 | reverse complement strand
CCAATAACAAGTTTACCGTCATTTTGTATTGATATGGAATTTGCGTATTCATAACGACCACCTAAATCCGTTATAACCTTTCCATTAAAATCAAATGAAGTATCAAGTGACCCGTCAGTATTGTAACGAACTACTGCAATATCTTTATTTGATCCATTACCAGCAAAACCTGCCACAATAATTTTACCATCCTCTTGTATTGCAAGTGAATT
>PCUL01000359.1 GCA_002771745.1 Bacteroidetes bacterium CG18_big_fil_WC_8_21_14_2_50_41_14 | reverse complement strand
ATCGTCTGTGACGGAAAAATTCCTGATGCTCAGGTTGATACTGTCGACAACAATATTCGAATAATCCATCGAATTTGATGGGGGTTTCATGGTTTCTTCATTAAACAACCGAAAGTGTGAGTTTGTAAGTCTCAGGTTTCTGATGAATATTTTAAATGGATTGCTTTGAGCAATCGAATCGCCGGGTGTATTTGTACCCGGCAGGCTGGCGATAAACCTGTTCAGGTTCATGACGCTATCGCCTTGGTAATAACCCATATTAAAAACTATTCCATCTAATGTTACTGTATTGAAAACAAGTTTGTTATGAATGATGTCAGCGAAAACAGGAAGGGCCGTCAGCTTTTTGGCTCCCATGAGGACATTGCCATGTTCATCGCGAAGTTTTAAACCTTCGATGGAAATTCCGCTAAACAGTTTAAATTGGATTCTTTCAATTTCAAATTGATGGTGTAATTTTTTACTCAGGACGTGGGTAATAAGTTTGGCCGATATGGTTTGCACCATAGGACTTGTGAAAAGCAAGGTCAACGAAGGTGGAATTGCCAGCAGTACCAGCAGCAGGTTTAAAGTAAAGTGCCAAATCTTTTTTTTAATACTTTTGCTCACCTGTAAACTATTCAAATGACATATATTTTAGGCATCGAATCATCGTGCGATGACACATCAGCTGCAGTGATAAACAACACCCGGGTGTTATCGAATATAATTGCAAATCAACATGTTCATAGCGCGTATGGTGGTGTTGTCCCTGAATTAGCCTCACGGGCACACCAGCAAAACATAATTCCTGTCGTTGATGTGGCACTGAAGGAGGCAAAGATAAGTAAAAATCAATTGGATGCTATTGCCTTTACTCGTGGACCGGGGTTGCTGGGCTCTTTATTGGTGGGCACTTCATTCGCCAAGTCATTTGCCTTGGCGTTGAGAATTCCAATCATCGAAGTAGATCATTTAAAAGCCCATATATTAAGCCATTTCCTGGAAGATACCTCAGGCGAAAAACAACCGAAATTTCCCTATTTGTGTTTAACGGTTTCTGGTGGACATACCCAAATTGTAAAGGTAACAAGCCCTTCTGCTATGGAAATAATAGGTTCC
>PCUL01000232.1 GCA_002771745.1 Bacteroidetes bacterium CG18_big_fil_WC_8_21_14_2_50_41_14 | reverse complement strand
CCTGGCAAAAGGCTTCCGGTGTATTTTACGATACTTTACCCACTGTTTATGGTTGTGATAGTGTGATTGTCACCAGTTTGACGGTACGGCCAAAAATCGATCAGGATTTTGTGATGGATGCCTCCGGGTTTATTTGTGGAGAGGAAACAATCCAATTTACGTCTACCGGTACGGCTAACTTGTCCTCCTGGCAGTGGGATTTTGGAGACGGGTTCATCTCTACGGCAATCAATCCTTCGCATCAGTACAATACGGACGGAGATTTTACTATCGTGTATTCCTATACCGATGAAAACGGGTGCTCCGATACGGCTATGAAATCTATTCAGGTAATGCCTTTGCCGGATGTTGCCATTACTGCAAGTGCTGATAAAGCCTGCCTGGACACCCCTATTGATTTTATGGGCTTCAGCACTTCCAATATCATCTCCTGGGACTGGGATTTTGGAGACGGGCAAACGGCTTCAGGTCAGAATGTTAGCCACAGTTACTCCACCTGGGGTGATATGACAATAACGCTGATGGTAACTGACCAAAACGGGTGTACAGAAACCTCGATCCATAATATAACAATTGTAGAGCCGGTGATCGTCGATTTCTCCTACACCATCGACTCCTGTCTCACGGCGCAGTTCACCGACCTCTCCATCCCGCCCCCCGGATACTATCTGGTAGAGTGGTACTGGGAGTTTGGTGATGACTCCGTCAGCACCTGGCCCGACCCGAGACATTCCTACCTCAGTGGCGGCCTCTACAATGTAACCTTAACCGTGACAGCCGACAGTGCAGGTTATCTCTGCACCAACTCCATCACCCTCCCGGTAATCGTCCCGCACACCCCCACGATTTACTACACCTGGGATCCCGAGCCCACCTGCCTGGGCGACACAACCCATTTCTATGGTACCTCCGGCACAGAGATCACCGAATGGTACTGGGACTTTGACGATGGCCTCTTTGGCAATGGCCAGGGTATCGATCACCTGTACACAAACCCCGGCACCTACGAT
>PCUL01000269.1:4930-5262 GCA_002771745.1 Bacteroidetes bacterium CG18_big_fil_WC_8_21_14_2_50_41_14 | reverse complement strand
TACATGTTGCAAAAAAGATACCTTGATGCCACCAACATCTTGCGAAAATCCATCAATCTGAGTGCCACCCATGGAAATAACCGCCAACTGGGGATTGCATATGCCAACATGGGCAAAACCAAGGAATTACAAGGTTTCTACGATTCGGCAATTTATTACCTGGATTTGTCGCGGACTGTGTTTGTTGAATTGGGTATGCGCAATTTGGAAAGCATTGCACTGAGGATGACGTCCATAGCATATGAAAAGAATCACGACTATAAAAATGCCTTGTATTACCATAAGGAATACATCTTGCTGGCCGATTCGATCCGCAGTGAAAAAGTGGAAAA
>PCUL01000269.1:0-4921 GCA_002771745.1 Bacteroidetes bacterium CG18_big_fil_WC_8_21_14_2_50_41_14 | reverse complement strand
CGCAGTGAAAAAGTGGAAAAACAAATTGCTGAACTGCAACTGAGCTACGAAACGGAAAAAAAGGATAAAGAAAACAAACTACTCAAAAAAGACATTGAATTTGAAAAGGGGAAATCATATTATCTGCTAATACTGGCTTTGTTATTGACTTTTACAGGAATTGTAAGCCTTATCCTTTTTTATTTTATCAGAAAAAACGCACTTACCAGAAAACAACTTGCAGAATCTAAAGCAACCGCTCTTGAAGCTAAACTGGAAGGACAAAAGCGCGAACTTACCCTGGGAGCATTGTCATTATCGCGAAATCTGGAATTTATCAATAGTTTGATAAATGAGCTCAGTAAGCTATCAGGTTTTGTTACAGATGGAGGAATCCGTCCGCTCAACAATATTGTTAAAAAACTTGACCGACAGCAGTCGAATAGCAGTTGGAAAGAATTTGAGAAGCGATTTTCCGAGATCCATAGTAACTTTTACTCCAGGCTATTGGAAGAATATCCCACCCTGACACAAAGTGAAGTAAAGTTATGTGCCTTTTTGAAATTAGGAATGAATACCAAAGAAATCTGTTCCATTACTTTCCAAAGTGTTCGTGCGGTAGAAGCTTCCAGGCTTAGATTGAGAAAAAAACTAAACATTGCAAGTTGTGATAACCTGAGCATGTTTTTACAGAAATATTAAGCCTTGCAGGTACGAATCTTTCTGCTGTAAGCGATAAAAAAATAAACTATCGTAGTATTGTTGTAGTGTTTTTTTTGACAAATCAACTCCTGAAAAGTAAATTTGCCCATTGAAAACCAGTACTTTGTATTTGGTTGATTGAACTTGTGTTAATACCATGAGGGAATTTAATGTATGGCGTATCATTTCAATCCTACATATTACTGAAATCCTACAATGGGTGACAAATCTAAAAATATTAAAGAAACACCTGATGGTATCAAAGCCGAGCTTAACTTACTATATCAATTGAATAAAAAGCGAAAGTCAGCCATTGATAAAATTTCAAAGAGTATCTCGAAAGAGGATTCAAAAACAGATATCGACAAAACAAAAATTCATCATAAAAAATCCAAATCAAATCAACAATTAAAACCATATCAAAAATGAAAGCTTTAATGAATTGCGGATTATTAGTTTCAGTTTTACTGCTAACCACCCTTTTAATTCTATCGGGGTGCAAAAAAGACAAAGAGGATCCAATAAAAAAGAAGTATGTGTGGGCTGTTGGAAGTGCAGACAGCACCGGATACGGCACCATTTATTTTTCAGATAACGGAGGTGATCATTGGGTGCGCCAGGGTGAGGGGGCTGCCTCGATACAAGGAGTAAACCTTTTTGATGTGTGGGCAGTTGACGAAAATACTGTTTGGGCAGTAGGTGATAACAATGTGATCATCAAAACAATGGATGGCGGAATCACCTGGAACAGGATTGCTGCTCCATCAAAGCGATCTGAAGTTGAGCTTACTTCTATTTCCATAATTAATGCGACCAATATTTGGATATCCGGATCTGGTGGAACAGTTTACAATTCTAAAGATGGTGGAAATTCCTGGAATTCTGTTCATTCAGATGTTCTGGTTAATAATTATTTACAGGGAATTCATGCAATTGACCCCAATATCGTTTATGTTACCGGCGGACCCACTATGACCAGTACCGGGTTTATTGCCAGAACCATTGATGCCGGCATTACCTGGGATTCTATTGTGCCAGCCAACAATTTTAATAAAAACCGCTGGATTGGGGTAACCTCTTCAAATGCCAGTAATATTGTCATTTATGGAGGGCGCTCACATTACATTTATAGCACTGACGGAGGGCATAGTTGGACAAATGATTCAATAGAAGGTACGGGTGGTACAGGAGGGGCAGATATTAACTGCTTGAAAATGCTTGATTCACAAACCTGGTGGGGCGCCTTTGACTATGATGGTATTTTTGAAACAAAAGATGCAGGTGACAATTGGCTGAGTCAGGGAAGTGCTCCGGGGCCAAAGGGCATGTGGCTGTTTGGTATCGATTACTATGATCATCAACTATGTGTTATCGTGGGGGAAAGCTCCATGTCGAATACAGGGAAAATAATAAAAACAGCAAACGGAGGGCAGCTTTGGGAATTGAAATTGGAAACTCATGCTCAGATGCATAAAGTGTCATTTATTAAATAGATTCAAAATTTAGAAAACATGAAAAAGTTAGTCGTATTTTACCTGTTGGGTTGCCTTTTGCCTTTTATTTCAAATGCACAATGGTCGAACAACCCGAATGAAAACACCATGATTGTGGATACAACAGGATCCCAGATAGTCCCGGTGGTGGTAACAAACAGCCTTGGAGAGTCTTATATTTCATGGTACTCTGAGTTTGATAACCTGAATTATGATGTCTATCTTCAGAAAATGGATAAAAACGGATTGAAACTGTGGGACGAAGAAGGTGTGTTAATAAGCGATCATGAAACCAAAACCTGGGTAACTAATTACGATATGATTCTTGACCAGGATGAAAACGTTATTCTGGTTACCCAGGATAAGCGTACCGGTAACAGTGATGTATTTGCCTATAAAATGTCGCCCGACGGAGAATTCATTTGGGGCAATGACGGAATACAATTAAGCAACACAACAGGGTTCGATCCATCACCACAGGTAACAGTAGCAGATAACAACGACCTGATATTTTTATGGGGTGAAGAACCTGGTGACAGCACAAGTAATTCCGTGCTATATGTAACCCGTTATTCATCCAACGGAAACAAACTTTGGGAAACTATCCTTTCCGACACGATAGATTTTATGCTTCCGCAAATGCTTTATACGAACGAGCATCTGATTGTATCATGGATTACCAAAACCCATAAAACAGATACGGCACCGGGAGAAGAAAACTGGATGCATGTGTTTGCTCAAATGCTAAACAGCGAGGGTCTTCCGGTATGGGAACACAACGTCCAAATTGATAGTCTTGATTTAATGAGCTTTGGATCGCTTTACACCACTCCATTTCTGACAAGCGATGGAAACGGGGGTGCTTATGTGATGTGGCAGTCATTTTTTGTATCTGAAACAGGAGGAAGGCCAACAACATACGTAAACAGACTTTTTGCAGATGGAACAATTTGGTTTGCGGGCGGATATAGTGTGTCTCAATCTACGGGTAACTACCATGCCGAAGCTCAAATGGAATTTATAGAAGATGTTGAAAAACTCATGGTTTGCTGGCAGGAATACCATTTCGATGAAATTAACCAGATTGATTGTTGGGGAATTTACGGCCAGTTATTTGATTCCCAGGGTCAGTATCTGTGGGATGAAAATGGTCATGAAATTATACCCTTACTCTGCTCTGAAGATACATCCTATTCATCAATTCGTTTGGGTAAATCCACTAACAATAATGCTGTTATTACGTTTCAAAAAGATTACTTTTCGATTGAAGGATCAGACTCCAGCCTGGTGTCCAATGTATATGCTTTATCGTTGGATCTTGGTGGTGAAATGACATGGTCGCCTCCCGTTGTTCCTCTGTCAATCACAAAGAGTAATAAATATCAGTCATTCTTGAGCAACCTTGTCGATGATCAGTTTGTGCTAGCCTGGAACGACAATATTTCCAATCCAAATGATTATTTTGACTTTGGTATTTATGCCCAGAATATAAGTGTTGATGGTGTGATCGGGCCAACTTCTGTATTCAACAATTCAATACCCGATTTAGTAAGGGTGAGCCTATTCCCCAATCCGGCAAATCACCAGGTTGAAATTCGATATACTTTGAAAAAAGCTTGTGATGTCAACATTGATCTGCTCAACCTTGACGGAAGTGTAATCGGATCATATAGACAGGACAATTGCCACATTGGAACTTATGCACAGCCAATAAATATTTCCGTGTTATCCGCGGGAATGTACCTTGTCAGGATGAAGTCGCATCATGTTACTTCTTACCATAAACTCATTCTTAATTAAACGGTATATTACGCTTACGGGATCGGGGGAAGTGAGAAGTCAGAAGTCGGGAGTCGGGAGTCGAGAGAGTCGGGAGTCGGAAGACTGAATTTGTTCCAGCTTCCAGCTCCCCGCTCCGAACTCCCCGCTCCATGCCCCATGCTCCGGATCCCGGCCTAGTTTGCGGTACATATCCTAAAGGTTTTCAGCAGTTCTTCTTTATCTTTTTCATCTGCATAGATCAAATTGGAAATCAGCCAACCTGAATTCATGTCATCCCGGTTATAATAGCTTAACTCGAAATACCAGTGATCGATTTGCAGAAAATGAAATTTCACGGATTTGATTTTTTCAAATGTCAGTTGTTGGTTTTTCATCAAATAGAAAAACAAGGTCAGGTAATCGGGTTGATATTTTTGCGAGGCATAGTATTCAATATGCGCAGGATCTTCGAGTGCCTTATGAAGGTTCATAAAATCCAGTTCATGGCTTTGTGGATGCAGAAAGTACTGCTTTTGTAAAATGGAATCGGCGAATGGGAACAAATTGTTCAATTGATTGAAATAGGCATTGCTTAACACCCACTTCGATCCCAGGTTTTCCTTTTCCAGAGTAAGAAATAAGATGAGGTCTACAGGCTCACCTTTGTAGGTAAATTGTGCCGATACCTCTGCAAACCAATTGGTGTCGAGGAATTGGAGAAAAACAGGAGCAGCTTTTTTTGTCACATCTTCGATAAAATAATTTTTGAGGGTTCCGGAAGTTCGAGGGTTGTACTGGTCAAATAAGTTGGGAAGCACATTTTTTCTGAGGACTTCGTTTCTGTATTTTGAATCCTGAGCCGACAGTACTTTACCAAATTGGTCTTCTTCCATGTTAAAACGCTTGATAAACTGACCCACCTGCTTATTCATAGCGTAAAGCGTAGTTTCATCACCGGTAAAGTTTCCGGATGAAAATTGTTGGGC
>PCUL01000367.1 GCA_002771745.1 Bacteroidetes bacterium CG18_big_fil_WC_8_21_14_2_50_41_14 | reverse complement strand
TTCCAAATAATGGTACTTCCATCCTCAATGGCAAATTTTCTTTTTACAATAGATTCCAGCGAAACGATGTAGCTGCCATCATTTAGATGATAGGCCCCTGTGAGGCTTATTTTCCCGCTTCTGTCCATGGTAAAGTTTAAGGCAGCTTCACCTCTGACTACCAGTGAATCGGTGGATGTTGGATCCATTAACAACCGGAGTGTTGCTTGTTTATCTATTTCAATGGTGGAAGAAAGGTCGAATCCTTTAAAACTGGATTTTTGTATTTGTTTTTGCTCATCCCTGTATAATATTTCTTTATGGTCTGAAGGATCATTAAATGATACAACACCTTCGCCTTTGTTGGTGGTGAGTTTGTTTTGGGGAACGGCAAAGGTAAAGTTTGAACCTTTTTTCATCTTTAAATCTGCATTAACAACAGGAAGCGACATGGGACCGGTTATATCAATCTTGCTGTCGATAATCATTTTTCCAAAGAATATTTTGTTGTCTTTTGCGGTGGTGTTGAACAATAAAAAATCCTTCGTTTTTACGTGCAAATCAAAAACGAAATTTCCGAATTGTTTCATTTTAACCGAACCATTAATGGTGGCTGTATTCTGATTGGTGTCTGCCATGGTAAAAGAGTTAAAGTAGACTCCGTCATTTTTCAAATGCACGGTTTCGTGTTTTAACTCCAGGCGGTTGTTTAGTACCGCGGGTTTGATAAATGCATTGTTAAACACCAGTTCACCTGTGATCTCGGGGGAATTGGTTGCTCCCTTGATTAAAAAGCTTCCCGAAACAGTCCCGGATGCTTCTTTAATTTGCCCCATCGAAAATGCTTCAATGGTTTTCATCGAAAGCGCTTTGAACTCCCCTTTTATATGGATTGAATTGTCACCTCCGCCCGGAATAATATAGCCATTGGCTCTCAAGTCGTTGTCCATGCCCGATAACCTGACATCCATTTCGAATCTCTCAGTGGTTGGGTTCTCGGCTTTCAATGATAAATTACCGACAGAAACATTTTGTACGACCAGATCGGTTATTTGGGCATCGGCAACTATTCCATACGAGTTGTTAACCTTTTTTAGCAATATGTTCCCATCCACGACTCCA
>PCUL01000007.1 GCA_002771745.1 Bacteroidetes bacterium CG18_big_fil_WC_8_21_14_2_50_41_14 | reverse complement strand
AGGAGTGTCCAGTTTGTATCGATTCCCTGCTACCGTCACTGCTTTTTCCTGCATGGCTTCCAGCAAAGCTGCCTGGGTCTTGGGCGGGGTACGGTTGATTTCATCGGCCAGGATGATATTCGAAAACACAGGTCCTTTGATAAATTTAAACTTGCGGTGTTCATCCAGAATCTCCGTTCCAATGATGTCCGAAGGCATCAGATCGGGTGTAAACTGAATGCGGTTGTAACTTAGGCCCAGCACTTCGCCGATCGTGTTCACCAATAAGGTCTTTGCCAGTCCGGGAACTCCTACCAACAGCACATGTCCCTGGCTGAAGATGGAGATTAGCGTATTGGTAACCACCTCATCCTGTCCAACGATTACCCGGGCAATCTCTTGTTTCAGGAGTTTAAATTTTTCCACAAAGGCATCTACCGCCTCCACATCATTGTTATATTTCATGTGTATAGTTCCAATTCTAAAATCTGATGATTACCTGATCTCCCATTGATGTGCAAAAGGACAGGTTTTATATTCGTCAACAACACGCACGTAGGTTTGCTTGGCTTTTTCATCAATCCATTTGTTGATTGCTTTCATCTGCTTTTCCTGCAAAGCCCATTGTTGAATACGTGCATAATCGTCTAACATATTGGCCTTATGAGGCTGAGTCTTTGACTTTAACTTCAGCAACCTATAGGCATCTTTTTGTTTGTCAATTTTCAGGGGTACGGGATTCGACAGTTCACCCACCTGCATCTTTTCGATGGTAAACGACACCTGTGGATCGAGCTGTTCAGCCTCAAAGGTGGTGCCCATGGTATATTCATTGATGAGTATACCACCGCTGTTTTTGTTGTCGGCATCCGAAAACTTTTCAACTGCCTTTTCAAAGGTAATGGAGTCGGAGCGGATCAGACCGGCAATGCTGTCCAGCTCACGCTTGGCAGTAAATAAATCCAGCGGACTAACTTTAGGTACGAGCAGGATGTGCCTGACATTGATGTAATCTCCCTTTCGTTCAATCATCTGGATAATATGATATCCGGCTTCTGTTTCGAGCACATTCGATATCTCGCCTTCTTTAAGTTTAAA
>PCUL01000364.1:5328-6639 GCA_002771745.1 Bacteroidetes bacterium CG18_big_fil_WC_8_21_14_2_50_41_14 | reverse complement strand
TGTCATCATTGGGATGTTTATCCTGATGGGAATACTATTTTTACTCCGGCTTTTTTATCTGCAAATCATCGATAACAGTTACAAGCTATCGGCCGACAACATCGTGCTTCGCAATATCAGGGAATATCCACCACGGGGGTGTGTGTACGACCGCAATAATAACTTACTGATTTACAACGAAGCTGCATACGATATCATGGTTATTCCCCGACAGGTAAAAAAACTGGATACCCTTGCCTTTTGCCGACTGGTTGGTATCGATACAGCCGTATTTATTGCCCAATTGAAAAAAGCCAAACGGTATTCCTATTACAAGCCGTCAGTGTTTTTGAAACAGGTTTCAAAACAAGACATGGGTAAAATAGAAGAAATGTTATTCATGTTTGATGGATTTTATTCGCAAACCCGAACACTGCGGCACTATACCCACCCCATCGCCGGTCATCTCTTTGGAAATATTGGAGAGGTAAGCCCGTCGGATATGGAACATGATCTTTTTTACAAAGCAGGGGATTATATTGGAAAATCAGGGATTGAGCGTTACTATGAAAAATTTCTTAGGGGCCACAGTGGTTTGACCGTAGTGGAAGTGGATGTTCACAACCGGGTAAAAGGCAGTTATATGGAGGGCAAATTCGATACGCTGGCCGTTCCGGGGAAGGACCTTGTTTTGACCATTGACCTCAACCTGCAAGAATATGGTGAGCAACTGATGCAAAATAAAAAAGGCAGTGTGGTTGCCATCGACCCAAAAACGGGCGAAATACTGGCACTTATCAGCAGCCCGGCTTACGACCCCAATTTATTGGTTGGAAGAGAACGAACCAAAAATTACAACCTCTTGCTCAACGATTCCATCATGCCTTTGATGAACCGCGCCACCATGGGCACCTATCCACCCGGGTCAACTTTTAAAATGGTCAACGCTTTGGCGGCCTTGCAAGAAAACGCCATCACTCAAAACACTTATTTTTCGTGTCAGGGGAAGAGGACTTCTCCCATTAAGTGCACTCACGACCATGTTACCCCCTTAAAACTGGACATGGCCATCCAACAATCCTGCAACTCCTATTTCTGGAATACTTTTAATGCCATTTTAAATAACCCGAGATATGGAAGTTCGCACAAAGGATACGAAAGCTGGTACCGTGCTGTGGTCAGTTTTGGGTTTGGACATGGTTTTAATACGGATATTCCATACGAGGTAGATGGGAACATTCCATCAAAAGGCTATTACGATAAGGCTTACAATGGCCGGTGGAATGCGATGACTGTCCGTTCTCTGAGTATCGGACAGGGTGAGATTTTGGT
>PCUL01000364.1:510-5308 GCA_002771745.1 Bacteroidetes bacterium CG18_big_fil_WC_8_21_14_2_50_41_14 | reverse complement strand
CAACAAAGGTTCGTTCTATCCGCCCCATTTTTTAAAAAAACTTGAGGGGTCGGATAGTTTGATGACGGTATTCAACAAGTTATACCGAACCAGTATAGCATCACACTATTTTGACATCGTTCAGGAATCCATGTTAGAGGTGTTTGATGGTGATCATGGTACGGCACGCTATTATCGTCTCGACAGCATCAGGCAATGTGGAAAAACCGGCACGGTTCAAAACCCACATGGCGATGACCACAGCTTGTTTATTGCCTATGCACCTATGGAAAATCCCCGGATCGCTTTGGCGGTGGTTGTTGAAAATGCGGGATATGGATCCACCTGGGCAGCCCCAATTGCCAGCCTGATGATTGAAAAGTTCATGAAAGGAGGCACCAAGCGCCTGGAATTGGAAAAAAAGATCATGGAAGTAAATTTACTTGATCCCAATGGAAGTGTTAAACGAAAAGCACAATAACTAACAGGTGAGAAACAGAGAATACATATTTGGCAATATCGACTGGATAACCGTTACACTGTACCTGTTGTTAGTTCTCATGGGGTGGCTCAGCATCTTTACTGCTTCCGCCGGAGATGATATTGCCGGAATTTTCGATTTCAACGAAAGATATGGTAAACAGTTCATTTGGATTATTTTAGCCATCATATTGGCTGTCATGATTTTAATTGTTGATGCGAAGTTTTTTAGTGCCTTTTCTTTTTGGATCTATGGCTTCCTGATCGTAATACTTATCGGTGTGTTGTTTTTTGGAAGCACTGTTGCAGGTTCAAAATCGTGGTTTAAAATCGCCAACTTTGCCATACAACCGGCTGAATTCGCCAAATTTGCCACCGCCCTGGCCTTAGCCAGGTATCTAAGCACCTTGAATATTGACATCTCCCAGCTCAAAACCAAATTATTCACCCTGGGTATTCTTTTTTTTCCGGCAGCATTAATATTGCTTCAAAACGACACAGGTTCTGCATTGGTATATTTTGCTTTTGCTTTGGTCCTCTTTCGGGAAGGGTTTTCAGGAATGATCATTGTCATCGGGGTAGTGATGGGGGTGCTTTTTGTGCTTACCTTGCTCCTCGGGGAATATTGGGTGATCGCCGGTTTGTTTGCAATAGGGTTGATTACTTTTCTTTTGAAAAAAAAGTGGAGAAAACATTTTAAGCTCCTGCTGGGTATTGTTGTAATGGCCTCTACATTTGTTTTTAGTGTTCACTACTCTTTTGAGAATGTACTGGAACCCCATCAAAAAAAACGCATCAATGTACTATTAGGCATTGAACAGGATTTGCAGGGCGCCGGATACAATGTAAATCAATCGAAGATTGCAATTGGATCGGGAGGACTTACAGGTAAAGGATTTAGAAACGGAATGTTGACGAGAAATCACTTTGTTCCTGAGCAAAGTACCGACTTCATTTTTTGCGCGGTAGGTGAAGAATGGGGATTTTTTGGTGCTTCTGTTGTTGTTCTCACGTTTTTAGCCTTGCTTATCCGCCTGGTTCACATGGCCGAACGACAGCGATCGCGGTTTAGCCGTATCTATGGGTACGGGGTGGCTTCCGTGTTGTTTTTTCACTTTGCCATCAACATCGGTATGACCATCGGACTCGCTCCTGTTGTGGGAATTCCGCTGCCTTTTTTTAGCTATGGAGGTTCTTCTTTGTGGGCTTTTACCATCCTGCTGTTTATCTTTATAAAACAAGATGCCAACAGGCTGAACGTGTTGTAAAATTTACTGATTAGTTCAATTTTTAATTCAAGATGTGAAATGAACGATCGACAATTTTTGAAAAAAAAAGGCCTTTTTAAAATCTTCTTACTGATCGGTTTCTTAATCACTGCTTGCTACAACAATTCTAATCCAGAATCAAAATTTAACCTTGAGGCATTAAAGAATACCAGTTTTTACGTCAACAAAAAACTGTTTATTCAACTAAATGAGGATTCATTGACTTTGTATAACCCGAATGACACTTCTAGTAATCCATTCTATAAAACAACCTATAGTTCCCAGGTAAAAGGTGATACCATTTGCATCGATATTCCTGGTGTCCCAATTAAAATAATCAATATGAACAATTCATTGATTTTGATTTCATATAAAACCATTAAATACTTGCCCAATAATATTGATGAGGTGTTACAACTGGATGATAACTTTCATATTCTAAATAAATCAGGTGTAAAAGGGCGGTTTAAAAAGGACCTGTTTATTGTTCCGGAACATTTTGAAGGAATTTGTGCTGTTGCATATCAGCAGCCGGACGGTATTCTTCCCGACATCGATTCATCTGGAAACAATGTTTTTATATTCGATCCGGATTGTATGTTGCTAAGTGTAAAAACCACAGAAGATATTTATAACATTGCATGTAACAACATTCAGTTTTATTACAGAGATTCCCATGGAAAATTAAGGGAAATAAAAGTGATACGATCATATTTTACAGACAATCCTGTTGATTATTCTGCAATTAATTTAGGCTTAAATCAGTTCGGACGGGGAATTCTAAATCAGATTGTTGGAGATTCTATTTCCGGGAATATTTTGTTTTTCTATATTGGAAACTCACAGCATGATTTATCACATCCAGATAGTTTGCTTTTTAACGGTAAGTATTATATGCTGGAATACAGCAATTAGAGATAACCCTTCATCATTCAAGCAATTTTATCGGAATTCCCTGATACTGATATTTTAAAGCTGATCTGGTTCGTAAAAATTGAAAAACCAATAGCTCTTCATACTAAAAAGGGTCATCTCATTTAAGAGACAGCCCTTGAATTATAGATTGTAGCCCAGATTTAGTAGAACCTGATGCGGTTATCCACGAGGTTGAGCGATTCTTCCAATGCGCGATAGGCCTGTTCCTGATCGATGCTCTGTTTGAATGCGTTCTGCATGGTATTGATCACCTGATCGAGGGACGCAGGTTCGGCAGCTTTTGTCAGGCTGTTGAGTCGTACCATAAATACACCGCCGTTTCCAATGATGGGCTGTGAAACTTTTCCATCAGGCAATCCAAAAACAGAACCTATTACCTGGTTTTCAGCTCCAAAACCTTTCAGGTTCCTGGAAGAAAAGAAAAAAGGACTCACATTGACAGGATTCAGGTTCATTTCAGTTCCGGCTCTGGCCAGATCGCTATTGAATGCGGTCATTTGCTTTACCAAATGCTTTCCTTTTAACTCATTTACCACGAGCAGTTCAATATTGGGTTTTACCTCATCCAAGGCAGGATACCCTTTTTCGATTGATTTAGTTAACACAGCAACCACAAACATGTCTTCCAGGTCAAATACCGGTGACACATCGCCCACTGTAGTAGTTTCTTTAAAGGCCCATTGTACTATTTGTCGTGGGTTTACAAGACCGGGAATGCGGTTACTCATTTCGGTAAGTCTGGGCATTTCACGGGGGTTGAGGTTTTCCGTCTGAACATAGCTATTGAACTCTTCGAGTGTTTTATTTTCAGAAGCCAGCTTACTTGCATTGGCAAAAATACCCTGATAAGTTTCGTTGCTTGGCAATACCTCGCGGTCGATGATGGCCACGCGTACTTTTTTCACTAAGGGTTTTTTGCCGGTTACTTCAATCACGTGATATCCAAAAGGGGTTTCTGCAATGGCAAACTCATTTACAGGAGTGATCAGTGCAGCTTCGTTAAAAGCAGGAACCATTTGTCCATCGGCAAACCAGCCCAAATCACCTGAATTGGTGGCGGCAGAAGGATCGGTAGAAAACTGTATGGCCAGTTTTGCCATTTCCTTTGGCGATTTCTTTAGAACGGCCAACAAACTATCGGCTAAACTTTTAGCACTAACCTTTAGGCGGGTAATTTTGCTATCGGCCTGATAAGCACCCTGATAAGCGATGAGGATGTGGCTTGCTTTCATCGAGTCGGGACGCATGGATTCAGCAACCAACCGTGCCACATGAAATACATTGTTTTCGAGATATGGTTCTACCACCGTGCCTACCGGACTGTTAAACATGACAGAGTCGATTTGAACCGGCAATTGTCCCTGACCATACCAGGTACTGTCATAATTATTTTCAGAATTCACCTTTACGAAACGCATCACATCAGTTGCAGTTGCAAACTCTCTGTAAATCTGTTGAGCCTCATTGGCTGCCATGTCCAGGTCAGTGTTAGATGGTTTTACATCGAAAACCACATATTTGATATCGCGTGTGGCCTCTTGTTTATAGGCCTCCTTATGAGCAGTATAGTATTCCTTATAATCTTTTTCCGAAGGCACGAAAAGACTGTCGCTTAAACTCTTGTATGTTGCGGCAATGTAATCTATATCAGCCTTGTTATTATCTTCTTCAAAGGTCAACCTGGCTAGTGCAGCAGGAACATAATAACCCTTAACCAGCAAATTATTGAATTTAGACCGATAGCGGTCGTCCTTGATATATTTTTCAAATTGATACCACTGTTGCTTGGCCTGTTCAGGCATGTTATCCATATTTTGCAGATACTGAATAATCAGGTTTCTGTCGAATTTTCCTGTATTGGGATCCGAAAAATACTGTACAATGAGTGGGTGAGGGTTTGAGCCCTGAACCAGATCGAACAATTCTTCAGGTGTAACAGTCAAACCAATCTCCTCGTATTCCTTGTCCATGATAATTCTGAAAACCATCTGTTTAAAGGTTTCATCTTTTACCCTGAATTGTTCATCTAACGATAACCGATCGATTTTTTGTTGCTGTAGTTTGTTGTCGATGTTTTGTTCAGCCTTGGCATTAAAATCCATGATGGTTATCTCCTCACCTGCCACTTCGCCAAT
>PCUL01000364.1:0-408 GCA_002771745.1 Bacteroidetes bacterium CG18_big_fil_WC_8_21_14_2_50_41_14 | reverse complement strand
GTACAAATGTTGATTGAAGTATGAAAAATTATTTTCAATTAAGTTTAAAACCAATCAGTTGTCAGTTCATATCCTGTCAAAGGCTTGTCATTCCTGTTCAATTGAAAAAAATATTTAAATAATTTGTGCCTTTTGGAACTATTTCCTGCCCGAAAGTTCTTTTGGAATACGCCCCTGGAGGATCGTTTCGGAGCGCAATCTCCTACCAAGTATCTTTTCAACCATTTTTCCTGTCTTTAAAACACGGTCGATGTCGACACCCGTATCGATGCCCATTTCATCCATCATCACCACCATATCCTCAGTACAAACAAGCCCGACATTCCCGGCATCCTTGTAGTAATAGGCTCCGGTTCCGCTCACGGGAACTCCATCCACAAAATTAGCCGGTTGCCCGCCAATTCCTCC
>PCUL01000015.1:39454-40021 GCA_002771745.1 Bacteroidetes bacterium CG18_big_fil_WC_8_21_14_2_50_41_14 | reverse complement strand
GATGGCTCCAATATGGATAAAAATAAGCACCCACACCGAAAAACCATCCATCGGGTTTCCGGTCAGGTAATTAAGTAAGTGACCGATCAGATAAAACGGCATCATCATCAAAGCCGTACCGGCATAATATTTATTTACGGGTTGTCCTTTATAGTGGGTTCTGTATTCATATTTAAACTCGGAATGTTCCGGATGACCAGCCACTGAATCATGAAAGCTAAAAGTCAGGTCGTGGTATACAAAGATGGCAGGCAGGTAAGAAAAATACCCTGTTCCATCGGTCTTCACAATCCTGTTCCATCGGCCATCACCCCATTTCATGTTGGAGCTTGACCAAAGCAGGATGATGGCTGCTAACAAGAGCGCCCAATTCACTGGTCCAATCGGTTTGAATCCTTTTTTCATTGGACAAGATGTATGAGTTCGCCGGAGCCCTGTTTGTTAAAACCAACCACTGGTGGATCGCCATAATAATATATATTGCCCAATCCTTCTATTGTGGCGCCAAGGACTTCGCTGGCGCGCACGTAAACATCGTTGGCGCTTTTGTTGTTCACATACACCAAT
>PCUL01000015.1:18170-39401 GCA_002771745.1 Bacteroidetes bacterium CG18_big_fil_WC_8_21_14_2_50_41_14 | reverse complement strand
GGCTCCTTCATATAAATTGATTACCAGCGTATCCAAAAACAGGGTGTCGATGGTGTTGATATTGCCAATTGATCTGTAAACCAAGGTGTCCAGCCGTTTTACCTGCAAATATACCGTAAGCGGATTGTCGTAACTCCTCACCCAATTGCAGGTATTGGTGTTCCTTATTTCCAGATTTCCTTGCCAGTCAACAGTAGTGGTGATACCGGACAAGAGGTTCTTTCCCGTTTCAACTTTGCAGGATGCCTCGTTTCCCTGACTGATCACGAGGTTTACATTGTCGTACAATTTCACATTGTTAAACCAGGGAAGAGAGCGTGTTTCTATCGTTTTTTCGCCTGTATTCTTAAAACAATCGGTCAAATGGGTTTTGTTACAGGAACAAAGTCCGGAAACGATGATTAGCCCGATGATCCATTTTATTTTAGTCATGATGTATTCTTTGGCGGTATTTAACAAACACCCGGTGGCCGATGCCCAGTCCGATATATTCTGCTTTTCCCAGGTGTGCACTCAGGGCCATATTGGCAAACCAGTTTTCGGTAAACAGGTATTTTAAAGTCAGCCGTTGAAAAAAATCTCCTTCGCCCCTTTCTTTTCCTGCCACATACATGCCTGCATTAATCAAAAATGAAGTACGTTCGAGCACCAGCTCATAGGCAAAACCAACGCCAACTTTGGTGACATCGCGCAGGCCGGGCTCCATCCCGGTTTCCTTTTTAATTAAATAGGCATCCGAACCATCGTAGGTATAGTCGACACCGGCTCCGAATTTACTTTTAAAGCTAACGCGGGCCATGATGTTGGTAAAAGCGGCATATACCATAAACTGTTCACCCAGTTGTTCGCTCATGTCTTTGGCGGCCACTGCCGTGGAGATTTGTAGCTCCAGGAATTTACTTCCATCAAACTCGAACGGAAAATATCGGGGGAGTATTTTCTTTCTCATTCCGGGATTGGGTTTGCTGAGATAGGTGGTTACTCCAACTGTTGCGGTAAATATATTCAGGCCGTAATTGGGTGTCTTGGTCGATCCGTTCGAGAAATGGGTGAGACCGAAACCTGTCGAGATCGTAGTTCGTTTGGTCAGTTGCAGTCTGTAATCAAAATAAAGGCTGGCGGCCATGTTAAACGCTGACCCAATGGCGAAGTTCTTGTAGTTTTCGATGCGGTGGAAGTGTTTGGTGAGATAGGCCACCCCGATACCCAGTTTGAAATGCAACGAGTGTTCCCCGCTGCGCGTCAGCGGAAAATTGATAAAGGGATACAGGGCATAAGCAGAACCAATGGACTCGAAACCACCCAGGTTCGATACCCAACCGCTGACGCCTAACGATGGGTAGGCATAGGCCTCCTCCCATTTGCTGGTACCCCAGGTTTCCTTTTGCAGTGTAAATTCAAGAGCCGGAAAATGCGCATTGAAGACATCCAGTTCAAGATGATGGCTGAGCAGGAAGCCATATTGTGCTTTAACTTCAAACGACAGGTTGTTTTTACTGTGTGGGCCGGCGGGTTGTGCCACAGCGATTGATGCCAACAGCGACCAACACATCATACAAATATTTCTTAGTGGCTTCAATGGCAGCTCCATGATTGTTTAGGGCGCAAAGGTAGAAATTCTATCGGATGACATGAAAGTCCTTCTCAGGGTTTGAATCCGGAATAACATGTTGTGTATTCAATTACAGATACATCAGGAAGGCGGATGTCGACCGCATTCTGAACTTTAAGCAGTGGCAATTCAAAAGCCTCATCCGTGCACCGGTATGAGAGCTCCGGGCAACAGACGATGTTCCTGATTTCGCCGAAGTTGTGCTGTTCGATCCAATTTTTAGCGTATATTGCACAAAATTCTTCTCGTGAAATTGAAGTGGCATCTAAACATTAGTCTGTTGTTTTTGTGGTTGTTAACAAATAACCCGACAGCTACTTTTGCTACCAATATCGATAGTCTTCAGAACGTATTAATTACTGCCCACGACAGCGTTAAACTAAAATTGTATAGTGAGCTCAGCGAAATTTATTACAATATCGACATTCAAAAAGCAATCGAATACGATTCCCTGGGCCTGTTACTTGCCCAAAAAAATAGCGCGATTCAGGAGGAAGGAATCTTTTTGAACAACCTGGGTTCTGATTATTACGGGGTTTCACATTTCAGTCAAAGCCATTTTTATTTCAGCAATGCCAAACTTATTTTTACAGAATTAAACGACACCACCTTTCTTGTAAAAACCCTCAACAACCTGGGTCTTATTTATCAGGTGCTTGGCTTTTACAAGCTTTCGGCCGATTATTTTGCCGAGGCCATCCACCTGAAACGAATGGTAGGCGACACCGCCAGCCTGATTACCACCCTCAACAATATAGCCGTGTTGTACGATAAAGTTGGATTGCACCAGGAAGGGATGCCTTTTTTAGAGGAAGCTACTAAGCTCTCGGAATTGTATGGTGACAGTACCCTGACAAGCCTTACCTATCAGGATTTGGGATTACTGAGTCTCAGTCTCAATCAATACACACTATCCATTCAGCATGCTGAAAAGGCACTTGTCATGTTACCCGTTAACCGGATTAATGATCAATGCGCCATCTATACCAGCCTGGCGTTGGCTTATCAAAAGATGAATAATCTGGCGATGGCCAGTCGGTATTTTCAACGTGCTATCGTTTTGTTTTCTGATGGGGTAAATGATTATGAAAAAGCCAATACCCTTTTGCATTATGCTACATTTCTAAATACCAATGGTAATTATGATGGCGCTCTGGAGGTGGCCCTGGAGGTGCTCAACCTGGCCTACAACCATGATCTGGCTGAGATAAAAGACACTTTATATAAGTTGTTGGCGGGGATCTACCAGCAAAAGGGCGATTACAAAAAGGCACTAAAATTCTTGCTGGAGGCGAACTTATTAAGCGATTCAATACATAATAAAAATCTCACCTCCAGCCTGATGCTGATCTCATTAAATGAAAAGGTAGTTCAGTCAAGATACGATCAGCAGCAGCTCGAAAACCAAAACCTGTTGCAATCGCAGCAAATTAGCTATAGTCAAAAGTTGCTAAATGTTATGATAACAGCTTTTATGGTATTGCTGGTTTTATTGTTGATCATTCTTTATTATATGATCAGAAAACGCAAAGACAACACTACCTTACAGCAGCTAAACACTAAACTCAGCGAGAGTGAAGAGAAATATAAGGCGGTTGTTGAACAAAGCCCTGAAATTATGCTGATCCATCAACATGGGAAACTGTTGTTTGCCAACCAACATTTTTACACTGTTTTAGGATATTCACCTGATGAACTTACAACCCTTTCCTTATTCAACCTTATTCTTCCGGAGGAAAAGGAGAAAATTGTTCAGATGGCTCGTGATCGCATGGATGGGAAACTGCCACAGGGAAGTTATGAAATAAAAGCATTCAACAAAGATAAAAAGTTGCTCTATTTCGACATGTCGTTTAGCAGGATTACATACAACAACCAGCCAGCCATTCTGGGCATTGGCAATGATATTACAGATAGGAAAGAGAACCTTGAGACCATTAAAAAACTCACAGCAGCCATCGAACAAAGCCCAAACATGATCCTGATTACCAATATGAAAGGTTTGATTGAATATGCGAACCCTGCTTTTAGCCTGATTACGGGTTATACTTCCGAGGAGGTGCTGGGCCGCAACCCACGCATACTCTCCTCAGGCAAAGTGAACATCCACATTTACCGGGAGCTTTGGGAAACGATTTTAAGTGGGAAAATATGGCGCGGTGAACTTTTAAACAAGAAGAAAAACGGAGAACTCTATTGGGAATCGCTGGTGATTTCTCCTATCCTTAATGAAAAAAATGCCATTTCCCATTTTGTTACGATTATGGAAGACATTTCGAAGCGAAAGACATTTGAGAATGCATTACACGAACGTGAAGAAGCATTGCACCAGGCGAATGTCACTAAAGACAAATTTTTTAGCATCATCGCTCATGACCTCAAAAACCCATTTAATGCGATCCTTGGATTCTCCAGCCTGCTCACCGCAGAGTATGAGAACCTGAGCGACACCGAAAGACGAAGCTATATCGAAAATATCAGCATGGCTGCCAACTCAACCTACAGCCTGCTTGAAAACTTGCTTGAATGGTCGCGTACTCAAACCGGAAAGATTAAATTTGCACCGACAACATTCGATTTAAATGGAATAATAAATGAAACCATGAACCTTCATCAAACACAGGCATCAAAAAAAGGCATCAAACTCATCTCCGAAGTGCCCTTTAATACCTTTGTGAATGCAGACAAAAACATGGTAAAGACGGTGTTGCGCAACCTGTTTTCCAACGCGGTAAAATTTTCCGCTTCCGGAGAAGTAAGAATAACGGCTAAAAGACAAGAAGATTTTGTTGAGGTATGCATTATTGATACAGGTGTGGGGATACCAGCCGAAGGTTTGGATAAATTATTTAAACTCGATGAACAATATCTTGCCGAAGGAACCGATTATGAAAAAGGTACCGGTCTTGGGTTAATCCTCAGCAAAGAATTTATTGATAAACACGGAGGACGTATCTGGGTGAAAAGCAATAGAAATACGGGTTCACGTTTTTATTTTACACTTCCCGCTCAAGAACAAAAAAATTGAATCGCGAATGAAATCAAAAGAAATAATAAAACATGTATTGTTGGTAGAAGATAACCTGCTCAACCAAAAGTTTGCCATGGCCGTGTTAAAACTGAAAGGGTATACTGCTGACTTGGCCGAAAACGGTAAGATTGGTGTGGATTTGTACACAAGTAACGAATACGATGCCATTTTGATGGATATCCAGATGCCTGTTTTGAATGGAATCGAGGCCACAAAACAAATAAGGGCCATGGAGCAAAAAAATCACTGGCCACGGGTGAAAATAATCGCGGTAACCGCTTATGCCATGCCTGGCGATGAAGAACGTTTTAAGCAGGCAGGCATCGATTTGTATATTGCTAAACCTTACAAAGGTGACGATCTGATCGCCTTTATTCAACAATAGCCTATGAATACTACGGCACAGAAGCTAAAGGCTTTTGAACAATTGCTTACCATTATGGATGAATTGCGCGCTGGATGCCCATGGGACCAGGAACAAACAATTGAAAGCCTCCGTCACCTGACCATTGAAGAGACGTATGAATTATCGGATGCCATCCTCGACAACGACTTCCCCGCCATCCGGGGCGAACTGGGCGACCTGATGCTCCACCTCGTTTTTTATGCAAAAATAGCCTCCGAATCAGGCCATTTCGACATCAAAGATGTATTGGAAGGTATTTCCAAAAAACTGATCCACCGTCACCCCCATATTTACAGCGATGTGGTTGTTGCTGATGCAAGCGATGTAAAAAGCAATTGGGAAAAACTAAAACTGAAAGAAGGCAAAGTATCTGTACTCGAAGGGGTCCCATCCTCGTTGCCCCCGCTGGTGAAAGCCTATCGCATTCAGGAAAAGGTGAAGGGTGTTGGTTTTGAGTGGAAAGCCCCCGAACAGGTATGGGCAAAAGTGTTGGAAGAATTGGACGAGCTGAAATACGAGGTAGACCAAAAGGCAGACAAAAGCAAAGTGGAAGACGAGTTTGGCGATCTGTTGTTTGCACTGGTCAACTATGCACGGTATATCGGCATTAATCCGGAAGATGCCCTGGAACGGACTAACCGCAAATTTATCAAGCGATTTCAATACATCGAAACCGAGTCGGCACACGATGGGAAGTCTGTGGAACACATGAGCCTGGAAGAAATGGATCATTACTGGAATCAGGCTAAGAAACTTGAATAATGCTGCTTTATAACTCTATTTCCAAATGACCAACCGCCAGAAAAGCAAATCGACTGCCTTTTGTAAGTTGTTATTGTTCATGTTGTTGATTGCGTTGTCGTCTCCTGTCATGGGTCAAAATACGAACAGGTTTACCTATCCTGACCAACCCGATGGTGCTTATTTTAAGTCTTATCTTGTTGCCACCAAAGCCATGGCCATTGCACCATTGCACTGGAGCACAAAACAATGGATCGTTTCGGGAAGTGTGCTCACAGCAGGTGTTTTGCTCTATGTGGCTGATGACCAGATCAGCGATTTTTTTCAGCGCAACCAAACTTCCGGGTCAGCCAAAGTTTCAAAGTATGCACTGGAACCATGGGGAAGTGGGGTTTATCCAGCTATTTTGTTAGGTTCATATTATGTATATGGTCTGGCAGCTCACGACCCTGCGGCCCGGCAAATTGCCTTGGGAGGTACGCAAGCCTGGGTGATGAGTGCACTTACTGTGCAGTTATTGAAGTTTGTGACGCACAGACACAGGCCTTATCAGGACATGCCAGCTAACCCAGGGTTGTGGGAGGGCCCGTTTCAGGGTTTTGAATATACTTCGTTCGCGTCCGGGCATACCATTACGGCCTTTTCATTGGCTGCCTTTTTTTCTTCGGTTTATCGCGACACACCCTGGGTAGGAGTGATTTCGTATGGAATTGCTACAGGAGTCGGGCTTTCGCGCATCTACGACAACCAGCATTGGGCAAGTGATGTAGTGATTGGCGCGGCACTTGGCGTGGCCATTGGTAGAATGGTATTTAAGTTGATGCAACCCGAATCGAAATTGTCGATGGGGGTAGGAGGTAATGGGAGCATCGGGTTGGTGTATCAATTTTAGCATTTGCCCCGGCTTCCGATTTTGACTTAAATGGGGTATATATTAGTTATTAGTGAATTTGTTTATAAGGTTGAAAATCATGTAATTAATGATGTTGTAGTAAATTTTAACCGATTGATTTACACCTTTATGCTTTTATGCTTTTATAAGGGAGACGATTATATATCGCATTTTAAAGCAACATCAAAGTGTGAATTAGATTCTATTCTCCTGGATGACAGAAAATCCCTTGCCGGGGGCTTAAGCCCCCGGCAAGGGATTCTAAACAAGAAAATTAAAAATTCCTGACTTCTGATGCTTTGCAGATCGAGTGTGTTTGTTATTTTCAACTAATTGAAAATGAACAATATATAACTGATAATTCTGAGGTGCAGCGCACCGAAAATATTTATAGCCAATTTATTATCAATAGATTCAAGGTGCAGAGCACCGCAATATTGATTTAAAAAAAGCCAATATTTTTTTATAATTAGCCTTAACTAAAAGATAAATTTCATTCTATTTATCAGAAAATCTACCTTCATTCACTTACCTAAATGAAGAACCGTGTATTTTTATCCTCATGTACGATGGATACTTTATAATGAATTGTTGAAATAATACAGAAGCAGCTCGGCCAGATCAATACAATCAATACGCCTTAGCAAACACCACCCGCTGCACCGAAGGTTTCCCTGTATAAATACATGATCCCGGTTTCGACCTGGTGTTGAACTGAATTACACGAATAGTAGCCTTGGTGAGTTCTTTGATTTTCTGTTCGGTTTCAGCAGTCCCATCCCAGTGGGCCAGCACAAAGCCACCTTTCTCAATGCGGTCGGTAAAAGCCTCCCAGGTATCCACTTTAAAAGTATTGTCATCACGAAAAGTGAGGGCTTTTTGGTAGATGTTTTTTTGAATCCTTTCCAGCAGGTTTTCAATCTTGTCGGCGATATCAACAAATAGAAGCACTTCTTTTTCCATTGTATCGCGGCGGGCCACCTCAACGGTACCTTTTTCCAGATCACGCGGTCCGATGGCCAAACGTACAGGCACACCTTTCATCTCCCATTCGGCAAACTTATATCCCGGTTTATGTGTGTCGCGGTCGTCGTATTTAACCGAAATACCCTTCGATTTCAGGTCTTTTATCAAGCTGCCCACCTTTTCGGTAATGGCCTTAAATTCCTCTTCTTTTTTGAAGATAGGTACAATCACCACCTGAATTGGAGCCAGTTTAGGAGGCAACACCAAACCGTTATCATCCGAATGCGACATGATCAGGGCCCCGATCAAACGAGTGCTTACGCCCCACGAAGTGGCCCAGACAAACTCCTGTTGGTTTTCGCGGTTAACAAATTTTACATCAAAAGCCTTGGCGAAATTCTGTCCCAGAAAATGTGAAGTGCCTGCCTGAAGTGCTTTTCCATCCTGCATCAGTGCTTCAATACAATAGGTCTCCAGAGCACCGGCGAACCTTTCGTTGGGCGATTTAACTCCGCAAAGAACTGGCATGGCCATGAAGTTTTCGGCAAAATCAGCGTATACCCTCAACATGAGTTCTGCTTCGGAAATGGCCTCCTGGCGGGTGGCATGGGCGGTATGTCCTTCCTGCCAAAGAAATTCTGAAGTGCGCAAAAACAACCTGGTGCGCATCTCCCACCTGACTACGTTGGCCCACTGGTTTATCAGCAGAGGCAAGTCACGGTACGACTGGATCCAACTGCGGTAGGTGTTCCAAATAATGGTTTCTGAGGTAGGCCTGACAATCAACTCCTCTTCCAGTTTGGCATCAGGATCTACTATAATTCCTTTTTCCGGATCGTTTTTTAAACGATAGTGCGTCACAATAGCGCACTCTTTGGCAAACCCTTCAACATGTGAAGCCTCCTTGCTAAAAAATGATTTCGGTATAAAAAGCGGGAAATAGGCATTCTGATGACCGGTTTCCTTAAACATGCCATCAAGTATAGCCTGCATCTTTTCCCAAATGGCATAGCCATAAGGTTTTATTACCATAGAACCACGTACAGCCGAATTCTCGGCCATGTCGGCTTTAATCACCAGGTCATTGTACCATTGTGAATAATTTTCAGCCTGAGGTGTTAATTCTTTTGCCATTGTAATAGTTTGGTATAGTCTTTGTATTTTTGTAAGAAAGTACAAAATTACACAATGTTTAATAACGCTCAACATATAACTACCATGGAAACGCCAAAAAACACCCTCAGAATCTTATCAGCGATAGCGCTGGTGACCATGTTAACAGCCTGTTCTTCTTATAACAACGTACCCGGCGATGATGTGTATTATTCATCCAAATCAAGGCCGGTTGAGGCTAACACTCCTTCTGCCACAGCTGTGGCAAGTGAAGCAACTCCTGCTTCATCGGATGGTCAGTTTGATTATTCCACTCAGTATGAGTCGAATGTGGCTGCTTCTTCCGATAATACCCGGAACCAGACTGACGAAGGTGATTACGAGTTTGTCGACAGTAACTACGAAAGCGATTATGCTGCACGCATCAGGCGTTTTAATGGTTCGGGCCAAAGTGATGATTACTATGATGAACAATATACAAGTAATTGTGGCGGTTGTGGAAATTACAACTCCTCGTTCAGCATGGGTGTCGGTGTTGGTATGGGCATGGGCTATTCGATGAGTTATGGCTATGGATGGCCCTCATACAGCTACTGGGGTTATCCTTATTCAGGATGGGGCTATCCTTACTATGGATGGGGTTATCCACATTATGGATGGGGTTATCCCTACTATGGAGGTGGCTACTGGGCCGGATACAACCAGGGTTACTGGAATGGTTACTATGATGGGTATTATGGTGGTGGATATGGTGGATATTATGGAGGAGGCTATTACCCCGAGTATGGTAATGACGTTCACTATGGTTCACGTGGCAGGGGAGTCGGTGGAACCACCATTCCCGGACGTGGTGGCCGCCGTTCAGGTGATGCCGTAAACCCCGGTTCAAGAAAATCTCCTGAAACGGTGGTAGCAGGTAGTGGCGCATTACTTACTCCACGCACGAACACGGTAGATGCAGGTACAGGTAACAGCAACGTGACTACCCGCAACCGTGATCAGGAAACAACTCAGTCAACAAAGCCAGGTACCAGGCAAACACGCGAAACCGCAGTTCAGGATAAAACCCGGGCCATCAGAAAGCCGGTATCGGTTGAAAGAAAAGCTCCCAATACCCAGGATACACGTTTCTCACAGGAAAAATACCGCAAACCAAAATCCTATGAGAGCCTGCCCTCAAGACAACCACGATCGAGCAAGGAATTCGTGAGAACAGCACCTGCTCCCACGCAAACACGCGAAAACAATCGTTCAGCCACCAATACCCGCGAAACGGTACAGCCACGTAGCAATAACCAAACTGGAACCAACACCCGCGAATCGGCAACCTTTAATCGCTCACGTCCGGCAAAAACCTATACACAACCAAGTACATCAGGTACACAGAGGAGCAACAACAACTCTGTGAGGTCATCAGGCTCAACTACTGAAACTCCATCAAAAAGCTATACATCGCCTACACGTAGCCAGGGTACATCCTCTAAAAGCTATAGCGCTCCTTCTACACCAAGCCGAAGTTCTGGAAACAGCAGTAGTTCAGGAAGCAGCTCACGTAGCTCTGGTTCAAGTAGTTCTCCCCGTGGTGGAAGAAGATAACCCGCTACAATACTTCTTACTTAATACCGTTTTACCATAAGTGTTTTACCATTGATTAATAAATCGTTATCATGAAAAAATATTTCATAGCAACTTTGTTGATGTCCTATGCCCTGGTTTCAAATGCTCAATTGGCAGAAGATGCACTCCGATATTCTCAATCGTTTTATCAGGGAACAGCCCGAAGTATGGGAGCGGGAGGCGCCTTTGGTGCCATCGGGGCCGATTTCTCGGCAGCCAGCACCAATCCGGCCGGACTTGGTCTTTTCAGAACTTACGATATGACCTTTACCCCCGAAGTGTTTTCGCGTAAAGCAGCCTCAACTTATAATGGAAATAATAGTGAGGATTTTAGCACCGTATTCGATCTGAGTAACTTGGGTTATGTGATGACCAAACCAGTGAAAAATGGAATGGGTTGGAAATATACACAGTTTGCCATTGGCATGAACCGCCTGAATAATTACAACTCCACTGTGAATATTCAAGGTACCAATTATAAAAACACTAAACTAGATGTATATATGAACCAAGCGGATTACGTGCCTTACTATAATTTGTACAATGTAGATCCGTTCTATCTGGATCCCGCGTGGGCCGTGTACCTGCTCGATACCGTGCCGGGTTATGATGATTTTTATAATGTCCCCGTACCCAATGGGGATGGTGCTTACCAAAGACAAATGACCACTTCAAAAGGGTCAACCAACGAATGGCTGATGTCGTTTGCGGCCAACTACAACGATAAATTCTTTCTTGGTGCCACACTTGGATTGCCCTATATCAGGTTCAACCGAAAAACCTACTACAGCGAAAGTTTTACTTCGGATAATGTGCCGGATTTCAACAGTTGGAGCGTCACCGAAAACCTGGTAACTACCGGTTGGGGGATCAACCTGAAGCTGGGGGCGATCTATAAACCAGCCGATTGGGTGCGAATGGGCCTGGCTTTCCATACGCCTTCCTATTACTGGAATATGACTGATGACTGGAATACGGAGACCACAGCAACTTATGGCGGGGTCACTATTGTACCCGAATCACCGGCTCCAACAGGAAACTACTCATACCGTTTTTATACACCACTAAGAACCATTGGAAGTGTGGCGTTTTTTATCAATCAAATGGGCTTTGTTTCGGCCGAGTACGAATATGCCGATTACTCAAGTGCCCGATTTGGTTTTACAGACGATGACACCAACCCCGTAAATGATGAAATACGAGATGCCTATCGTGCCACCAACAACCTGAAGTTTGGCACCGAATGGCGACTGGGCATGGTTAGTCTGCGAGGAGGCTATGGTTTTTCTTCCAGCCCTTATGCCGGCAACCTCAACGATGGAAAGCGAACTTCCTTTTCAGGGGGCATAGGCTATAAAAAGGATGTATTTGCTTTGGATTTTGCCTATGTATATTCGGTGATGAGCGAGGACTATTACCTGTATTACTACAATGCAGATCTTTACACCAATGCCGTAAAGAACAAATATACCACCCAGCAGTTTGCACTTACCTTCCGGTTTAATTTTTAAGAAGGAATATTTAAACAATTTGGCCCTGCTGATTCCTTATGCAGCCTCATGCCAACTTTAAAGTGCTTTTATAGATCAAGCACTTACGTAGTTTTGGATTTCATAATTGGGTAGATCTCATGTGATCTACCTTAAACAACTTTTAAAAATAGCCCTGCCAATTTAAGCAATTCCAACTCAGCCATTTTTGCGTTGTATTTAGCCGTATTGTAACGGTCGATTGCATTTTGAAGTTCAACCTGGGCATTTCTGAAATCGAGCGATGAAATCTGCCCCAAACGGAATTGTTCCACCGTCCGGTCGAAGTTTAACTTATTGGTATTCATGTTGCGTTCTTCTACTTGCATGATATAAAACAAATCGCGATAATTGGTATAGGCATTCATGAACTGGCGTTTGAGTTCGATGCGCGACTGCTCCACCAGAAAAAGAGCGTTTTCGTTGGAAATGCGCGAGTTGAGTTCCCTGGTGCGGGTTTTTCCACCATCAAAAATACTCCACGATAGCGAAATGCCAGTACTGAAACCTTTGTTTTGTGAATTCAACAGGTAACCTACGTCATTGTCTGTTTTTGATACGGCGTAGCTTCCGTTCAAATCCAGCGTTGGGAGGTATCCTGATTTACTCTGTTTTACCGAAAGCGCGGAGACTTCTTTGTTTTGTAAACTCATCAAATAGCTGGCATTGTTGGCCATGGCATCAATAAAAAGTGAATCAGGGTTGGTAACAGGGTTAAAAACCACCAGGGTATCAATCTGGTAGTTTAAGCCTGGCTGTTGGCCCAACAGTACATCCAGGTTATTGTGCGCAATATGGAGTTCACGCTGCGTGTTGATCAGGTTCACGCTGTCGTTGTTGAGGTCTACTTCGGAGTTGAGCACATCAAGTTCGGTGCTCTGTCCATAGTCGTATTTGTCTTTAATGTAAAGGTACCTGGTATAAGAAATGCCAAGTGTCCTTTTTATATTCTCTATTTTTGAGGTGAGCCGGGCCACATCGTAATAGGAACGGCTAAGCAAAATCAGGGTGTTTTCAATCAGGGCGCGTGATTGCAATTCCGTGTATGTATCATCTGCTTTAAGGATTTTATAGTTGTAGTACCTGTTCATTCCATCGAACAGCCGATAATTAATGCCCAGCGAACCATTGTATGAAGTAGAAACAGCACCATCCTGTGTAACCTTGTCACCACTCGAATAAGTGATTTCAGTATTGTTATTGGAATAATTGCCACCTGCATTGCCCGTCAATTGAGGCAGGTATCCTGAATTGAGCAGACTTGAATTATTTTCCGCAATACGCAGGTTGTTCCTGGCTATCAGAATATCCTGATTTTGTTTCATGGCCATGGCCACCGCCTGGCTTAAGGTCAAGGTGGCAACGGTGTTGGTGGTTTGTGAGATTCCAGTTAAGGAAATAGTCGCCAGGACGAACACAATTAGCAGGTTATTAATTTTCATATTCATCGTTTTCTGATTTGAGTTCTTTAACGGCAGGTTCAACTTCTTCGGGTGAAGGTTTCGTTCCTTCCCATGCATAGATTAGAAGCCTACGGAAATTGTTCAATGTAACAAGCAAAACGGGCAGTAAAACAAGCGTGAGAATGGTGGCAGCCGAAATACCGTAGGCGATAGAAATAGCCATAGGCACCAGAAACTGGGCCTGAAAACTTTTTTCCAAAATGAGCGGAGCCAAACCGGCTACAGTAGTCACCGTGGTGAGGAAAATGGCGCGAAAACGTGATACACCTGCACTGACAACGGCTTCATTAAAAGTCATTCCTTCTTTCAGGTTTGTGTTTAGCTTGGTCACAAGTACGAGTCCATCGTTGACGATGATACCAATCAGGGCCACCACGCCCATCATGCTCAACATGCTAATGGCATGGCCATGGAAATAATGTCCCCAGGCAACCCCAATCAGGCTGAAGGGGATCAGGACAAACAGCAACATGGTTTGTCCAAACGACCTGAAGGTAAAGGTGATCATGGCAATAATCAGGAATAAAATGACCGGCAGTGCTTTCGCGGCCGATTTCTGGGTTTTTTCGGCTTCCCGGTTCTGACCCTCATACAATACGCTTACCGATGGATATTTGGGAAGTATCTGCGGTATAATTTCATCTTTAACATAACCCAATATTTCGGTTACTGAAGATGTTTCGTTCATCATGTCGGCCTCTACATTGATTTGGCGTTTGCCGTCAAGGTGATTGATAGAGACTACCCCGCGTTTGATGGTATAGGTAGCCAATTCATTGAATGGGACTTTTTCCCCGGTAGGGGTGGTAATAAACATTTCGCTCATGTTGTTGATCGAAGAGCGGTCTTTTTCGTTGTATCTCACCCAAATTTTTACCTCATCGCGGCCACGCTGCAACCTCTGTACTTCTTTTCCGAAAAATCCTGACCGCACCTGGCCCAGCATGTCTTGAAGGCTTAATCCCAGCATATAGGCTTTGGGCTTGAGTTGCACGTTTATTTCCTTGATTCCCAGGAGGTCGTTGTCGTTCACGTCTTTTAGGGCCGCGAGTTTCGTCAACTCTGCTTTAAGTTCGTCTTTGGCCAATTCCAATTCCTCCAGGTTGTTGCCCAGGAAGGCCACTGAAATAGGTTTCCCAAACGAACCTCCTCCACCATACGAAAGTGATTCTGCACCAATCACAGGACCTGTTTCTTTGGCAATGGCATTGGCAATTTCGTAGCTCACCACATTTCTGACCTCGCCTTTTAACAGGATAATGTTCAGGCTTGCATCGGAGGTAGAAGGGCCTATTTTTTTTGAAATATGATTGATAATATCCAGACCATCAGCTCTATTACCTTTATATTGTTCATTTACACGCCATGCAGCCTCTTCTATTTTGTCAATCCAGGCATTTGAGATGCTTTCGTTAGTACCTTGAGGCATCTTAAGAGTTATGGCAATATTGTCACGTTCGATAAACGGAAAAAATGTTCCTTTAATTATTCCGCCTTTGAACGCAGCTATGGTAAGTGCCAGGAATACCAGGGCAATAGCGAAGGTGAGCACTTTGTTCTTGATAACAAACCGCAGGGTAGGAGCATAGGTGGTGTCGCGCATCCAGATCATGATCTTGTCCATGAACCTGCTCACCCAATTTGAAGCTTTCTTCCCTCTTAAGGCTCTGCTATGTGCAAGGTGTGCCGGCAGAATAATGACCGCCTCAACAAGCGAGATACCCAGAGTGGCGATGACTACAAAAGCCAGTTCTGTGAAGAAATCCCCTACACGCCCATCGAGGAAGTAAAAGATGGCGAAAGCCAGGATCGTAGTGAGAACAGCTGAAAAAATAGCTGGAAGCACTTCCATGGTGCCATCGATGGCTGCCCTGATGGGGTTTTTCCCCTTTTCGTATTGATAATAAATGTTCTCCGCGATCACGATACCATCATCTACAAGAATACCAATCACCACGATCATCCCGAAAAGGGAGATCACGTTAATGGTAACCCCGAATATCTGGGCCAGAACAAACATTCCTAAAAAAGAGATGGGTATGCCGGTTGCAACCCAAAACGCCATGCGAGGGTTTAAGAATAACGACAGTAAAAGCAACACCAATACCATTCCAAAGGCCCCATTGCGCAATAACAAATCGCGGCGCTCAAGCAGGTTTATCGAACGGTCGTTCACAATGGTGAGCTTCACGCCATCATTTTTACTATTGTAGGAGGCGATGTATTTGTTCACCTTTTCGGCCGCTTCCAGAAAGTCTTCGCTATTGGTTGTCTGAACATTAACCTCGATGGTAGGTTCATTGTCTAATTCAATCCGGTTTGGATTTTCTGACCATCGGTCGCTGATGACAGCCACATCTGCCAACCGGATGGTTTTACCATCGACATCTGATTTTACAATGATATTTTCCAGTCCTTGTCCGAAATATTCCTTAAATCTACCACGGATCAGGTATTCTTCAGTATCAGTTTTAATCTTCCCTCCGGTAATATCGATATTGGCTTTTTTTATGGCGTTGGCCACCTGGTCGAAGGTTAGCTGGTAGGTACGCAAAGCAAGCTCGTTAACGGCAACCTCTATTTCTTCATCCGGGAAACCGCTTAAATCCACTTTTGATATTCCATCGATGGAGCGCAGGTCGTCTTCAATTTTACGTGCTGTTTCTTTAAGCGATCGCAATGACATGTTTTTTCCACTAATGGCAAAAGTCACAGTGGGATTGAGATTCTCGTTTTTGAAAATCACCGGAGGCTCCATGTCAATTGGAAAGGAGTTGATCCTGTTGACAGCATTTTTTACATCTTCCAGTGCGGTTTCGGTGCGGTAATCTTTTTCAACTTCTACCGTAATGATGGCTGAGTTTTCGGAAGATACGGAGGTAAACCGCTCAACTCCGGTAATACCCCTCAGGTTGTCTTCTATCTTTAATACAATTCCTTCTTCCACTTCCTGAGGCGAAGCACCCGGATAAACCACCTGGATGTTGATAATTTTACTTTCGGCAAGCGGAAAAAAAGATGACCTCAGGTTGAAAAGGGCGATGGTACCGAAAAGAGCAAAGGCGACAATAAACACATTGGCCGATACGGGGTACTTTATAAAATAGGCGATGATTTTTTTCATCCGTTTTATTTTAGTCGATTGATAGTGTTGCCTGATTAGTCTTCTTTTTGAGGAAGGACTTTCATGCCAATGAATGATCCCGGGATATTTTTTGCCAGTATTTTAGTGCCGTCCTTCAATAAGTTGGTAATGACAGATTTTTCCTGATAACGCAATGGGTTGAGGTCGACACGTTGAAGGGTGCTATCGTGATCGACAAAATAAACCCATTTATTTTCAATAAGCAGATTACGTGGTATTTCCATTGACTGATCAATGCTTCCACAATTGATGGAGGCGGTGGGGAACATGCCTTCGCGCAAACCCTGATTGGTACTTTCGATAAAAATGGCTACAGTTTGCGTGTTTAAGTCGATGGCAGGGCTGATTCGGACGACTTTCCCTTGCCAACCTTCGGGTTGCCCGGCAATATAGAGTTCTACTTCATTACCAACCGAAATCAGGCGTGCATCTTCCGCTGGAATGGCAATGGCAATTTCAAACAGGTCCAGGTTGCTAAAAGTTCCCAGCTTTTGTCCTGAACGTACCAATCCTCCCGGGTTGATCAACGATTCTGTAACAACCCCGTTGTAGGGAGCTTTTAAAACATATTTGTTAAAATGTGCTTCCAGGTTTTTAAGGTTATAATAAGATGAGAAAACTTTTCGCCCGGTGACGAAAAACTTCTCTTTATCACTATTGGTAGCGGGTACAACGGGAATCGGTTGTTCAATCACGATGCTGTTGAGGTATTGGTTCCACTTGTCCTTTTCATTTGGAAACTCAAGCTTTATATCAGGCAGCAGTGAAGTAATTAAATTTTGATATTCACTTCGTTGGGCGTACAAGTTGGCTCTTTGTTCGCTGTCGTCAATACTGATGAGTGTTTCGCCCCGGTTGAATTGCATGCCGGTACGAAAATCCATTTTCTGCGTTTGGAGCAACCCGTTTACCTCGGCATACAAGTCGATTCTGTTTTTTGCTCTTACCTGGCCTGATCCAGTCACTTTGAGTGGTAAGGATTCGTTTTTAACCAGAAAATAGGGCGCGATCACGGCCGCCGCCTTTGTGCCTTGTTTAGGTGGTTGTTTTAAACCACTGATGTAGATAAAAGCCACCGCACCAAGCAGGGTGACAACAAAGGCCAGTATCCAGGATTTTCGTGTGTTCATATAGGTTTAGTAGGTAGTTATTTTTAATTATGGTTGTGTATGCAACTGAGATTCTATGATATTGATTTTCTGAATTATTTTTCGCAATAGTCAGCAAAGGCTGGTGGTTACTTCTTCAGTGAAATCCTTTTCTAAGGTTCCAATACTATTGCAACCCCTAACCCGGCTTATTCGGTACTAGCATTCGATCGTGTTTTCCTGGCCAATTTAACTTCGTCCCCAGGAAGTCAATTTATGCCACCTGGTTGCATAGAGATAAATAATCAGATAACCCGGTACCAATACCCAGTAGGCTTGCTGAGCCGAAAACACATCCGATAACTGTCCCCAAAGTAAGGGTAGCAAGGCTCCGCCCGCGATGGCCATAATCAACAGGGCAGAACCTGTTTTCATGAATTTTCCAAGACCATGGATGGCCAGCGGCCAGATGGCAGGCCATACGAGTGCATTCGCCAATCCCAATAAAGCTACCGATGTAACTGAAATAAGTGGAGAACCAAATAATACACTAAAACTCAGCAGCAAACCCAACATGGCCGAAGCTGCAAGCGCATTTTGCTGACTGATGTATTTTGGGATGAGGACAATGCCGAGCAAATAGCCGAGAATCATTCCTGCTAATGTAAAAGAGGTAAACATTTTAGCCTGTTCGATGGGGTATCCAAGTGAAATACCATACCTAATAATGGTGTCGCCGGCAATTACTTCAACACCCACATAAAAGAACAGAGCCACTACACCCAGCACCAGATTTGGAAATTGAAAAATATTGGTTTTTGACTGATGTGCTGTTTCCTGGTACTCCTCCTGCTCATCTTCAATTTCAGGAAGAGGCGAGAACCGAATGCCAATGCCCAATAGAACCAGGACCACTGTCATAATGAGGTAGGGCATCACCACACGCTGCGATAGGATATCCAGTTGGAGATTTCGTGAAACGTCATCCAATCCGGCCAATCCGGCTACAAAAGCATCTCCATCGTTCAGGATAAAATAAGCCAAAATAAGAGGTGCCAACATACCCGCCACCTTGTTGGCAATTCCCATGATGCTAATCCGTTTGGCAGCCGATTCCCGGGGCCCAATAATGATAATATAAGGATTGGAAGCTGTTTGTAGAACCGCCAATCCTGTTCCCATGATGAAGAGACCCAGTAGAAATAAACCGTACAGCCTTGTTATGGCTGCAGGAATAAAAAGTAAGGTGCCAATGGCCATGACGAACAATCCCACCATCATCCCGCTTTTAAAGCCGGTTTTCCTGAGTACCCAAGAAGAGGGGAGTGCCATGACGGTATAAGAGATATAGAAGGCAAACGCGACAAAAAGGGCTTGAAAATTCGTGAGTTCACATGCTATTTGAAGGTAGGGTATGAGGATGCCATTGAGCCATGTTACAAATCCAAAAATAAAAAACAACAGGCCAATAATGGCTATGGAAAGAGCATTTCCTTTTTTTTTGGTAACATTCATGTGATTTGGTTTTGGCGGCATCATGCCTTTAACATTCCTTATTTTTTTAACGGAAGCAAAGGTAAAATTCTTTTGCCATCTGTTCACCTCCTTTTATTATTACCAGATGTGATATGACAAAATATTCAACTAATCACCAAATAGCAATGTGCTAAATGAATATCAAATGAGAAATTACTCAATTATTGATAAGCGGGAGCTGTTTGAAATTGCATGAGGATTTCCTCGTGTTTAAAAAGGTTGCCAATGCTATTTCGAAGCGAATTTTTTGCACGCGACAATTGCGATTTGGAGGTGTTGACCGAAATATGCATGATTTCTCCGATTTCTTTGTGAGAATAACCCTCAATGGTGTTTAGATTGAAAACAGTCCGATACCCATCGGGCAATTCGTGAATAAAACGAAGCAATTCTTTGTGCGACATGGCAGAAACAATTTCATGGTCGTTATGGAAAGGGAGTCGAAGGCTCTCAGGTTCAATATCTTTGCTTACCAGGTTCTTTTTCTTGTAAAAATTCATGGCGGTCGTCACCATAATCTTTCTTAACCAACCCTCAAACGACCCTTCACCCCTATAATCACCCAAATACCTGAATACTTTAATAAATCCATCCTGGAGAATGTCTTCTGCATCAATAACGGTCTTAGCATATCTTAAACATACACCATAAAGTTTAGGCGCGTATTTTTCATAAAACTCATATTGGGCTTTACGGTCGTTTTTAAGGCATTTTTCAATTAAACCGAAATCAAGTGTTGCGTCTGTACCTACCATTTGATTGTTTCAAATATGAATTAATTTTGGTCAAAGATAAGTGAACACTTGATGTAATTTTATTTGTCATTACTACAGGGCTTCTACAACGCCTTAATTCATAATTAATTCAAATAAGCGTACTACTACATTCACAATATTAAAGATCAATAATTCAGTACATTAGAAATGTGTGTCCACCTACAACATGGTTACTAAATATTTTGTAGATACTTAGGAAGGCCTTCACTGTTTTCTATACCGCATTTTTTTCGAAGTCTGTACCTGCTCATTTCAACAGCCTTAACCGAAATGTTGTTCAAGGTGGCAATTTCTTTCGTGCTAAGCTCAAGTCGCAGCAAAGCACACAGGCGTTCTTCATTTTTGGTAAGCGAAGGAAACCTGATCTTTAGTTTTTTAAAAAATTCGTCGTAAGTTTGATCGACTTTGGTTTGAAACTCATCTATTTCCTTCTGTATTTGCAAGTTCTGCTGGATATGAATCGACAGATCTTTTACTTTTCTGTTGATTTCGGCATCATGGGTCGTAGAAATTCCCTTTAGTTCACTTTTGAGTTGTTTAAGCACTTCGTTTTTCTGCACCAGGTGCAAGGCGAAGTTCATCAGGTCGTTGTCTTTACCTTTCAACTCAATTCGCATCAATTCCTGCTGAGTATAGTGAAGCAACGCATCTTTTTCTCTCACCAATCTTTCTTTCCTGATTTTTCCACCTGCCCGCATCAGGAAAATCACCGTGATAATCACGATGGCGATTACGCTAATGATTAAGATGTTTAATTTCAGGTTGTTAATTACTTTTTCTTTGTTAAGCAAAAGGATGTCATTGTCTTTTAATTTGATTTCTTTGTCTTTGATATCGTTCAAAAACCTGGATTGCAGTTCCATGGCCATGTCCGATTTTTGCTTTAGGTTGATCGAATCATTATAACGGGCATAGGATTTATAATAAAACAATGCTTTGGCAGGTTGTCCGGTGGCTTCATATATTTCGCTTAATCCTTCTGCCGCATCACGGATATGATTCCACTTACCAAAATAACTGGCTTGTTTGTAAGCTTCTGTAAGGGTTTTTTTCGCTTTTTCATACATCCCTGAAATAAGGTACTCGCGACCCATCAAAACCTGAAGCAAGAGTTTGGCTTCCGCATTGTTGGTACGGTTATAAATTTCAAGGCTTTTCTCAAAATAGTCAAAAGATTTTTGCACTTCTCCCTGTTTTCCATAAATAAGCCCTATATTTTGGTAATTGGTGGCTACTCTGTCGGGTAGATTTAGCCCTTTGTTTATCGTGAGGCTTTTTTCATAGTATTCGATGGCCTTTCTATTTTCATTTTGAAG
>PCUL01000015.1:0-18108 GCA_002771745.1 Bacteroidetes bacterium CG18_big_fil_WC_8_21_14_2_50_41_14 | reverse complement strand
AAGATACTTCCAATGCGGTTGTATGCTTCTCCGATCAGTTCTTTGTTATTTCCGAGAATGGCAAAGTCGAGTGATTTCCTGAAATAATCCAGGGCCTGTTCCATGTCGTAGTTGTTGCGGTAGTAGAGCATACCTAATTTCCCATAAATAGAACTCAGCTTATCAGGTTGATCGCGTCCTTCATAAATTTTAGCGCTGATCAGGTAGTAATTAATCGAGGGTTGTATGTTGTTTTTTAAATCAAACAACTCACCCATGAGTTCATTGGTTACCCCGCAAGCGTCAGGTGATTTGATCTGGTTGGCCAGTTTTAATGCTTTTTTGTTGAAATACAGGGCCTTGTCGATGTCTGATATTTTTAGCTCATTGGCAATTTCGTTCAGCAGATATACTTTTTCAAGACTGTCAGTGGTACGGGCAATTTGAGTGTTTAACCGGGTTAAAACAGAATCCTGAGCCAATAAAGCCAACTGCGACAACAAGAGTGAAATTAGCAATAAAACGATCGGGACTTTATTTTGAACCATTACTCAATTCCTTCTTAACATTCAGGCAAATGTAAAGAAAAGAAGTTTATTGGTAGGGGTCGGTGACGGGAATTACATAGTACTCGCCGGTGCGAGGGTCTTTGTAAAATTTTGAATAGCCGTTGATACTTTCTATGTTGGCATCAACAGCCCCTTTAATGAAGACGGTATTGAGCACATCCACTTCCCCGGTGACAAGGATGGCCGAATCGGCCACAATGCGTTGCGGGAAGGCTTGAGGAATAATCCCGGCATTTTGAAAAACGATTATCCAAATTCCGGCTGCAATTACAACCAGGACAGTTTTAAAAAATCGAATATGTATTTCCATTCTACAGTTGAATTAGCAGATTAGTAATCTGTGGTCAAAGGTATCCATTTTCAATCAAAAAATCAACAATCGATAATATTCCCTTTTGTGGAAGATCATTTCCTCATGGCATCTTTAACAACCAGTTTAAATTTTTGGAATATTTTTTAATATTTCGATCAGAAGATCCCAGAATTTGGCGGTACTTTCAATATCCAGTCTTTCATCGGGTGAATGTGCACCTTTAATGGTAGGGCCAAATGAAATCATGTCCATTTCAGGGTATTTATTTCCAATCAGACCACATTCGAGGCCGGCATGGATGGCCAGCACCTCGGGTTCGGTGTTAAACAATTTTTTGTACAATTTTGCCGACAAGTCAACAATGGGTGAATCCGGATTTGGTTTCCAACCCGGATAACCTTCCGAAGTTTTAATGCGGGCTCCTGCCATCTTAAATACGGCGGTTACCATGTTGGTGGCATCCTGTTTTTCAGATTCTACCGAACTGCGTTGACTTGTGGTGATTTGAATTTCATCCTCCTGAAATTTCACCGAGGCCAGGTTGGTGGAAGTTTCAACAAAATTCTCCAGGCTGGGCGACATGGCCAGCACACCATGTGGACAGGCATAAATGGCGTTGGTGAGGTAAAAAAACGATTCGTCATCAATAACCGTTTCCGGTAGCTCGGTTTCCGAAATAGCGATCTCCAGAGCAGGTTCGGTAATTGAATATTCTTCTTTGCACGTCAATTTGAAATCGTCCATTTTTTTGATCAGCTCGTTGGCTCGTTCTTTAGATAAAAGCACGATAGCAAATGCTTCCCGGGCGATGGCATTGCGGAGGTTGCCTCCATCAAAAGTATGCAGTTTAAGGCCAGGCTGATAAAGGTTTTCCCACAAAAAGCGGTTCAGGATTTTGTTGGCGTTTCCACGTCCTTTATTGATGTCGTCCCCGGAATGACCTCCGGTTAAGCCGGATACCATGATTTTAAATGCCGCCATGTCATCAGGTGTTGCTTCCTGATCAAAGGGCAGCCAGGCCAGGGTATCCTGTCCGCCGGCACATCCGATAAACAGTTGTCCTTCGTCTTCCGAGTCGAGATTGAGCAGGATGGAACCCTTTAAAAAACCGGGTTGCAGACCAAAAGCGCCCGTGAGACCGGTTTCCTCGTCTATCGTAAAGATGCATTCCAATGGGCCATGTTCAATATCCCTGGAAGCCAGTACTGCCAGCTGGGCTGCAATTCCGATACCATCATCAGCACCCAGCGTAGTACCGTTGGCTTTTACCCAGTTGCCTTCAACATAGGCTTCGATGCCATCGTTGTCAAAATCGTGTATTTTATTGCTGTTTTTTTCACAAACCATATCGACATGGCATTGCAGGACAACCCATTGCCGGTCTTCCATGCCTTTGGTGGCAGGCTTGCGAATGAGTACATTGCCAATTTCATCCTGTAAAGTCTCCAGTTGGTGTTTCCTGCCAAACTCAAGCAAATAGGCGATGATTTTCCCTTCCTTTTTTGAAGGGCGCGGGATCTTTAATATATCGTTAAAATAAAACCAAAGCGAGGCGGGTTTTAGTTCTATTACAGAATTCTTCATACCTTAAAAATTATTTGGCAAAAATATGGAATTGATTTGGATGAACCGGAGGAAATTCATTTATTTGATTGGTTAGGATGTTTTCAGTACTTTTGCCGATCAAATATTTAAATCATAATGCTATGCCTAAAGCCAGTGCACGACATATTTTGGTGTCGACCGAAGAAAAATGTAACGAATTAAAAACTCAAATTGAACAGGGATCTGATTTTGCCGAAATTGCCCGGAAGTATTCAACTTGCCCTTCGGGTCGCAATGGCGGTGACCTGGGAAGTTTTTCACCCGGAATGATGGTAAAAGAGTTTGATCAGGTTGTGTTTAGTGCCCCGCTCAATGAAGTTCAGGGTCCGGTTAAAACACAATTTGGATATCATTTATTGGAAGTTACCTCCAGAACATAGGAGGTTTTCATTCTAAGCAAACCGCAAGCTTACTGGTGTTAGCTTGCGGTTTTTTTTGTCTGCTAAAATGGATGCAAGTGTCCTGTCGATTCCAATGACAAAATTTAGTAAAATACTAAAATACAGTATGTTGATGAATAACGCACCGAACTCCAAGGCGGGAGCAGGGGAATCAGTATGGGTATAATTGAATCCCGGGGATGAACTTAAAGTCTTTTATATTGTAGGTAAAAAGTTTTAGATCGAAAGTAATTGCAGTAGCAGCAATTATTGCATCAGGAATAAGCAACCCATGACTTAGTCTGAATTGTTCGACTAAATCAATTGTAAGCTTGGAGGAAGCTTCATTAAAGGATTAATTCCTTTTCCATGCTTTATCGCGTATATCATCAATGGTAATGGCTCTGTCGCTCCATATTCCACTAAAATCATCAATTGAAAAATTCGTATGTTAATGGGTTTTGAACTTCGAACGATCCGCCTGAGATGGAGATTCTGCCTGCCAGCAAGGCAGAGAATCTTATTTCAAATAATTCTGGACTAATAATTTTACCGGACACTATTTTTAACCAATACAAATAGTGAAATACTCCCGGGCATTAAAATTTCCGCAATCGTTTGTATTGTTAGCAGGATCGAGGCGGTAAAGACCAGATTGCTTATTGGAAGGAAATGATTTATTTAAAAATATGAGTGATAATGACAAGAAAATCAATCAGCTAAACTCTGGTTACGAATGTCTTTTTTTTATCAAACGGGCGTATTTCGCTTTATTATGGAATGTAGTTATCCAAATGATCATTGCATCAATTCGTGCTAAACTTGATTATAGTTTAAGCAGATGTTACGGTTTTATTAAAAAAGATTAATTTTATCAAAAAAATAACCATGAACTTACTTCTTAAAGTAATGCAACGACAAATCAATTAACCAATTCATAAACTAATCTAATGTACAATGCTTAAACATTTATCCACAAAATTGCTCATGCTTGCAGCAATCGTGTTCTGTGGTGTTACCGCAGCTTTCGCGCAGGGTGGTACGGTTACCGGTAAGGTAACAGATGCTTCTGATGGTAGTTCATTACCAGGTGCAACAGTTGTTATAAAGGGAACCACACAGGGTACTGTAACCGACATTAATGGAATGTATTCCATAGAAGTAACCCCGGACCAGGTGCTGGAGTTTTCCTATGTGGGCTATGCGCCACAATCCGTTACAGTTCAACCCAATACCACCGTTAACATAGCCTTGCAATTATCCGCCCAATCGCTTCAGGGTGTGGTAGTTATTGGGTATGGAACAGTGAAGAAAAGTGATGCAACCGGTTCAATTTCGGTTATTTCATCCAAAGATTTCAATCAAGGCAACATTACTTCCGCTCAGGATTTGCTGGTTGGAAAAAGTGCCGGGGTAGTTGTAACTCCTGCAGGTGGAGCTCCTGGTAGTGGAGCTACTATCCGCATTCGTGGAGGATCTTCATTGAACGCATCCAACGATCCACTCATCATTGTTGACGGTATACCTATTGATAACGCCAATGTTTCGGGTAGTGCAAACATCTTGTCGTTTATTAACCCTGCCGACATTGAGAGTTTCACCGTTCTCAAAGATGCTTCTGCAACCGCTATCTATGGTTCAAGGGCTTCAAATGGAGTTATTTTGATCACCACTAAAAAATCCAGGGTTGGTTCAGCATTCAAATTAACTTACAACGGTTCCGTTTCCATTTCAAACCCCATCAAACTGTTAGATGTATATTCAGGTGACCAGGTCAGGCAGATTGCCTACGAAAGGGATATCTTTACTCCTGAAAGTTACACCAAACTGGGATCAAAGAATACAGATTGGCAGAAGGAAATATTCCAGACAGCCATTTCACAGGATCATAACATTGGTATCTCCGGTGCATATAAAAACCTTCCCTATCGTGTCTCATTTGGATATACCGACCAAAATGGTATCCTGAAGAATACAGATATGCAACGGTTTACCGGAACAGTTAATCTAAACCCTACCTTCTTTAATAATGCCCTTAAAGTAGATATTAATGCCAAAGGCATGTCGACCAATAACAATTTTGGTGATGCCGGTGCTGTTGGTTCTGCAATAAACATGGATCCTACACAACCTGTTAAAGATGGTAATGCGGCTTCCGACGGATATTTTCAATGGAGTAATTATGGTGCCAATCTGGGAACACCAAATCCTGTTGAACAGGCAATGGCTGTTGACAACAAATCAACAGTGAACAGGTTTATCGGTAATATTCAGTTCGATTATTCACTGCCTTTTTTACCTGAACTTCATGCCAACCTTAATCTGGCAACCGATTATACCAAGAGTGAAGGACATAACAACAGGCCAACTACTTCACCCTCAGTATTAACAAGTCCTTTTTGGGGGAGTTTAACAGATTACGATGCCAAAAACACCAATAACCTACTCGACTTTTATCTGAATTACACCAAGGATATAGCAAGTATTCAGAGTAAGGTGGAGGCTATGGCTGGTTATTCCTGGCAGCATTTCTATCTTGAAAATTTTAACTACCATAGAGGTATTTATGATGAGAATCATGCTTATCAGATTCCTTCGGACAGCGCAAGGCATATCAATGAATTATTTCTTGTTTCATTCTTTGGGCGCGTTAACTATACTTTCAAGGATAGATATCTTTTCACGTTTACCCTTCGTGAGGATGGTTCTTCTCGGTTCTCAAAAGAAAATCGTTGGGGTATATTTCCATCAGTTGCACTTGCCTGGAAACTCAAAGAAGAAACATTCCTAAGAGATGTAGATGTGTTGAGTAATCTTAAACTACGTGTGGGATGGGGAGTAACTGGTCAGCAGAATATTGGTGATAACTATTATCCTTATATGGCCACTTATACTACCTCATCATTAGGAAGTTATTACTTTTTTAATGGAGAATACATCCCTACTCTGCGCCCAAATGCTTACGACCCGAATATTAAATGGGAAGAAACGACTACCCAAAACATAGGACTCGACTTTGGTTTTGCCAATGACAGAATTACAGGTTCGATCGACCTCTACAAACGTGTTACAAGCGACCTGTTGAACAGGGTGGTTGTCTCCACAGGGAGTAATTTCTCGAATACATTAATGACCAATGTAGGAAGTTTGGAAAACAAAGGTGTTGAATTGGGCCTTAATCTGGTTCCTGTTTCAAAGGCTGACATGTCGCTGAACGTGGGCTTTAACTTCACCTATAACAAAAACAATATTATCAAGCTTCTTACTTCAGATGATCCTTCTTACGTGGGCATTCTATATGGTGATGCATTTACCGGGCAGAAACTGGTTACCCAAGTGGGTTCTCCAGCATACTCTTTCTTCGTAAATCAACAGGTTTATGATGCCAATGGCAAACCGATCGAAGGTATGTATGTTGACCTTTCGGGTGAAGGTGGTGTTGTAAATGGTGATAATGCAGATAAATACATTTATCACAATCCATCGCCTGATTATCTGATGGGCTTATCGTTGCGGTTTACATACAAGAACTTTGATGCCTCAACTTCAACCCGCCTCAGTCTGGGTAACTATGTTTATAACCAGGTTGCTGCTGGTGCTTCATACGACCAGATGTATCAAATTGGATACTGGCATAACGAACCTACTTCGCTTAGCAATACCGATTTCGTTAAACGCCAGTTCACCAGCGACTATTTTGTAGAGAATGCTTCTTTTTTTAAAATGGATCACCTGAGCGTTGGGTATCAAATCAATAACATTGTTAAGAATTTGAATGCCCATGTAACCTTTACCGTTCAGAATGTGTTTACCATTACAGATTATACTGGTCTTGATCCTGAAGTACCCTATTCCGATCTTGGTGGTTCTCAGGTACCCGGAATTGATAATAATTTCTATCCCAGGTCTCGTACTTTCATGATTGGGATAAGTTTAGGATACTAATTATTTAAAAAGAATTGAAATGAAAAGAAATATAATATTTATAGGAATACTTCTTTCTGCATTGATGATTGTATCATGTATTAAAGATTTGGATGTTACTCCCAAGGATCCGGCTACCATACTGTCAGGAAACTTAAACGATGATCCAGCCTACATGAAAATGGTGTTGGCAAAAATTTACGCGAGTTTTATCATCGAAGGCCAGGGAAGCGGCGGACCAGACATTTCTGCTTCAGACAACGCGTTTTTTACAACCACGAGAGCATTATGGAATGTTCAGGAAATTTCAACCGATGAAGCCATTTGTGCATGGGGTGATGTTGGTATTGCCGATCTGAATACTCAGACCTGGAGTCCAACGAATCCTTTTCTAACTGCTTTATACCAACGACTTGGTTTAAGCATTACATATGCCAATGAGTTTATCAGAAACACAGAAGGAAATGTTGATCCGGAGGTTGTAAAATATAGAGCAGAAGCCCGATTCTTAAGAGCTTTGGCCTATTATTGGGATCTTGATCTGTTTGGAAACCCTCCTTTCACTACTGAAGCGGATAAGGTTGGTAATTTTTATCCAAATCAATTGGATCCGGATGTTACCGTAGCCCGTAAAAAATTATTTAGTTATATCGTTTCGGAGTTGCAGGCCATTGAATCTGATCTAGGTGAACCAGGATTCTCATATCCACGGGCCGATAAAGGTGCCTGCTGGATGTTGCTTTCCCGGCTCTATTTAAATGCAGAAGTCTATACCGGAACTGCTAAATGGGATAGTTGCAAAATGTATACCGACAAAGTAATTGCTAGTCCGGCCTATTCGCTTGCTCCTGATTACCGTCAGAACTTCTGTGCCGATAACGATTATAGCCAAAACAAGGAAATGATTTTTGCCTGGGTTCAGGATGGAGTTTACACACAGGGTTATGTGGGTACTACATTTATTATTGAATCAAGCAGCGATGCCAGATACATCAGGGCTGAAGACTTTCATGGACTGACCTCCAATACCAATTGGAATGGTAACAGGGCCAGGATACAATTTCTGAATGTGATGATTGATACGCTGGCTGTTTATGGCGACAATCCTGTGCCTTACGAAACCGATTCTCTCTTTAAACAAAGCAAAGACCAACGGGTTTTCTTAAAAAGAAAGCAAAGTCCGAATATTCCAAGCCCTTCTTCCAGTGGTGATTATGGCATTGGTGTTTATAAATTTACGGCTAAAAACTTCGATGGTTCAGAAGCCAATAATAGTAACCCAGCTTATGCGTCAACCGATTTCCCGATTTTCAGGCTTGCTGATGCATACCTCATGAGAGCCGAAGCGGAATACCGTCTGGGTAATCTTGGAAATGCAGTTGCCGATATTAATGTCATCAGAGAACGTGCTTTTAAGGGTACTGATGGCAATATTACAACTTCTGATCTTGACGATAAATTCCTGCTCAGCGAGCGCGGACGTGAGTTTTATTATGAAGCCCAAAGACGTACCGACCTGATCCGTTTTAGTCAATTTACCAATGGAACCTACATGTGGGCATGGAAAGGTGGTTCGGCTAACGGTAGTTCAACTGATAGTCACCTGAATATTTTCCCCATTCCTGGTGACGAAGTATCGGCCAACCCGAATATTCATCAAAACCCTGGTTACTAAACTCTAAATATTATTACCATGAAAGGAAAATTTAATATCATTATATTGTTGCTCGTGTTGGTGAGTGTTTTCTCTGCCTGTAAGAAGGATGGTGAAAAGATCACCATGAAAACCGACCCCACAGCACCCGAATTAACCAGCATGCCTGATCTGACTCTGATCAGGGACAAAGGACTTGATACCCTCACATTTGTTGGTACCCCTGTTGACGCTGGATTTCAGGCTTCTGCCACTTATTTTCTCGAAGCCTGTGTTCCTGGCAATAATTTTGCCAACCCTATCAGTATTCTAAATGATATCCAGGATGCCGCCATGAAAATTACCATAAGCGATTTAAATGGTATTTTGATTAAAGCCTTCCCTACAGATGTGGTTTCTACGGTTGATTTTCGTCTAAGATCCGTATTGGTAGTCGATGCTGGAACAGGTGCTCCCGGAACAGGTTCCGATCTATTTGAATACGTTTCGCAAGCGGTAAGCAAAGATGTTACTACTTATGGATTGCCACGCCTCGATTTGATTGGTTCAGGACTTGATCAGAAAATTGAATCGCCTTTAGGCAACGGCGATTACTTTGGTTATGTTAAACTTGATCCAGGTATGCCATTTAAGCTTCTCGATCCTGATACCGACATCACCTATGGTGCCAGTGGCAGCAGTCTGGTGGCAGATGGCGGAACTGGTCTTGTTGTTCCTGGAATTGGGTATTATCAATTAGCGGCCAATACAGTTGACCTTACCTATGCCATGGATGCTTATATGATCGGACTGGTTGGATCAGCAACTCCCAATGGCTGGGATTCTCCTGACCAGAAAATGGATTATAATTCGCAGAAGGGAACCTGGGACATCACACTTGACCTGATTGCAGGCGAAATTAAATTCAGGAAGAATGATGGTTGGGCATGGAATCTGGGTGGCACACCTGGTACACTTACACAGGGTGGCGATAATTTACCTATCGCTGATGCTGGTAATTACACCATCAGCCTCACCATTGTAAACGATCTAACCGGGTCATGCACAATTGTTAAAAACAATTAACCATGAATATGAGGGATTCACTGTGAATATGAAGCATTCATTTGATATTTACAGTGAACCTATTCATGTTTTAATGAATCATAATTTGAAAAAACATAAAAAATCATGAAAATAAAATCGATGTATAATGTTTTAGCCGTCCTTTTTGCAGTGGCAGTTTTTACTGTTTCCTGTACGAAAGAGAATTCGGACGTGAGATTTGATCCCAAACTTTCGACCTCGCAGGTTTTAAGTGTAACATCAGATTCTGCTACCGTTGTCGGCTTTGTTGTTGCCCAGGGTAGTGGCTTCAGCGAAAGAGGTGTTTGCTATAATACAGAGGCAAATCCAACTGTTGAGAATAACAAAGTTATTTACGTTGGTGATGATGCCAAGGCCACTTTTAATGTGGTGCTAAGTGGTCTTCACTTTGCCACTACTTACTATGTTAAAGCTTATGCTGTAAATTCAGCGGGTATATTGTATGGTGAAGAATATACCTTTACAACATTACCCATAGTTCCTGCTCTTACAACCACTGCTATTACTGCTATTACCGGAAACTCGGCCGTCAGTGGTGGTAGTGTAACCAATAACGGAGGAAGTGCCGTTACTGTTAAGGGAGTGTGCTATAGCGAATCACATAATCCTGCACTCGGTGATACCTTAACCTTCTTTACCTCTGATGGAGATGGCGACAGCACCTTTGTCAGTACGTTGGCAAGTTTAAAAGGAAATACAATATACTATGTACGTGCTTATGCTACCAATAGTGCAGGTAATGGTTATGGCCCTGAAGTTACATTTACTACGCTTGCGGATCTACCTACAGTTACAACCGCTGCAATTACTGAAATCACCAAAGTTTCTGCTGTATCAGGTGGAGAGGTGACATCTGATGGTGGTAGCAGTGTGTCTGCAAGGGGTATTGTATGGAGTACAAATGCCGATCCTACACTCCTGGATAACAACATTGCTGCTGGAAGTGGAACGGGTTCATACGTAAGTTCTATTACCGGACTGACTACATTTACTACCTACCATGTTCGTGCCTATGCTACAAACAGTGTCGGAACTGCCTATGGTAGTGATGTTCAGTTCTCAACGCTGGCTGATATCCTCACCTGGTATATCCCGGGTGATTATGTAGAAGCCAGCTATCCTGGTTCTACTTTTGCTAACTGGGATCCGGCGAATTCACCACAGGTGAAAAGTACAGTAGCCGGTCCTGATAATTTGGAGGGCTATGTTTATATGGCTAATACGGAAAATAACTGGAAATTTGCCTCACAACCCAACTGGGATGGTCCTAACTACGGCGATGACAACAACTCCGGGGTGCTCGATCCAAATGCCGCAAACAATATTACTTCAACAGCTGGTTATTACAAGCTTAACGTCGATTTTACTGCCTTAACTTACACCGCAGTTGCTACCGTATGGGGTGTTATTGGTGATGCAACCCCACTAGGTTGGGATGATGAAACATTGCTCGCTTACGATCCCATTACCATGACCTGGAGAGGTGGTTTGCATTTAACCGCAGCTTCGTATAAGTTCAGGGCCAATCATAACTGGGATTACAACTATGGTAGCGATGCTGGTGATGGAAACCTACAGGCTGGCGGAGCTAATATCAGTATTACCACCGAAGATGACTATTACTTCATTTTGGATCTGAGCAATCCAAACGAGTATACTTATTCTGCAAATATGTGGGGTGTGATTGGTGATGCTACTCCTGGTGGCTGGGACTCAGACCAGAATATGTCATGGGATGAAGTTGATAAAGCCATGGCTGTAACTGTTGACTTAACTGTCGGAACCTTCAAATTCAGAGCCAATGATGACTGGGCCATTAATCTTGGTGGAGATATCAATGATTTGACAGAGGGTGGTGATAATATTGCGATAGATGCAGCGGGTAATTATACCATTAAGCTGTATCTGGATGGAACCAAACATTGTGTGATTGTGCAGAATTAAACCATAGTACAACACCAGATTGCAAAGGGGCAGAATCGAAAGATTCCGCCCTTTTTTTTTTATTTTCTGAGTCTGGTCTAAAAAAGGTAAAAGAACAATTTTAGCCACGCAGTCGGATAAATCCGACTGCAAAGGATCTGAGTCACCCGGGATTCAAATCCAGGGTTACAAGATGGACAATGCCTATCCCGATTGCGATCGGGATTTGGATACACCATTAGTAACAAATCCCCGGAATTGAAAGAGTAAACCTCATTGTACAGTCGGATAAATCCGGCTGCAATGGATGTACTTTTAACAAGTTCATTGTAGATGAATAAACCTAAATAGAATCAATCCATTGCAGTCTGGCTTTAGCCGACTGCAAGAAAATACCCCTTCTGTTTGCAAAGGATCTGAGTCACCCGGGATTCAAATCCAGGGTTACAAGATGGACAATGCCTATCCCGCCGACTGCTCCACTTTCGTTTAAGCAATTGTTGTATGATAAAAAGGGAATTTCAAAAACCAATGCTTTGCATTTGTCTGTAATTGGCATGAAACAAAAGTGAGTTACCGGAGTACCTGTGAGACCCTCTTTTTCTGGCTTGTGTACGGTATTCTTGGGGAGCAGGAGCCATTAATTTCTTTCAATCATGATTGAAAAAACAAAAGTCATTTGAAAAAGTGTGTTAAAAAACAAATAGTCCTTTGAAAAAGTGTGTTAAAAAGCAAATAGTCCTTTGAAAAAGTGTATTTTTGTGTAAAATTGCAAAAATGAAAAGATCTGGGATTCTAAAATTAATAGCATGGAAGAACTCTTCCACTCGAAAACCATTGATTATAAGAGGGGCACGTCAAGTTGGTAAAACCTGGTTGATGAAAGAGTTTGGCAGTTCCCAATATCAGCAAACTGTGTATGTGAATTTAGAAAAAAACAAACGCTTACATTCCTTATTCAATGATGATTTTAGTATTAACAGGATCATTGTGGCTCTACAGGCAGAATCAGGGTTGACAATAAATGCAGAAAACACCTTGATAATTTTTGATGAAATTCAGGCTGTTCCTGAAGCGATAACTGCATTAAAGTATTTCTGCGAAGAGGCACCTGAATATCATATTATTACAGCGGGTTCATTGTTAGGAGTTGCGGTTCATACACATACATCTTTCCCTGTTGGTAAGGTGGAGTTTATGGATTTATATCCATTATCTTTTCTTGAGTTTCTTGATGCCAATGGAGAAAGCACCCTTGTTGAAATTCTGCATGGGGCAGATTGGAAGTTGATTGCAGCCTTTAAAGCGAAATTTATTGAATTTCTCCGCTACTATTATTTTGTAGGAGGGATGCCGGAACCGGTATTGGCCTTTTTAAAGGATAGCAACTTTGCAGAGGTTCGCAAAATTCAGTACCAGCTGCTGGAAGCCTACGAGCATGATTTCTCGAAACATGCGCCGATTGAAATTGTTCCGCGTTTGCGCATGGTATGGAATTCCATCCCTGCTCAATTGGCAAAAGAAAGCAGTAAATTTGTTTATGGCCTATTGAAAAAAGGCTCACGGGCGAAGGATTTTGAAATGGCCATTTCATGGCTGGAAGATTGCGGGCAGGTTCATAAGGTGTTGCGGGTAAACAAACCCTACCTCCCACTGAAAGCTTATGAGGACATCAGCGCTTTTAAATTGTTTCTGGTGGATATAGGTTTACTATCGGCTATGGGAGCTATTGATGCCAAAACAATTCTGGAAGGTAATTTGATATTTACTGAATTCAAGGGTGCATTAACTGAGCAATATGTACTACAACAGCTAAGTGGTTCTGATAACTTTACAATAAACTATTGGTCAGCCGAACGCTCCACCGCTGAAGTGGATTTTGTGATTCAATATCAAGGATTGGTAATTCCGATAGAAGTAAAGGCTGAAGAAAACTTGCAATCTAAAAGTTTGAAGGTATATCGCGAGAAGTATGATCCAAAATTTTCGATTCGGGTTTCAATGGCGGACTATCGTGAACAGGATTGGATGACTAATCTTCCTTTGTACGCGGTAAGTGAATTGGAAGCATTGCTAAGAGATATTTGAGAAACCCCGAAATAAAATCCCTTTCCTGTCATAAATGACGCAAGCGTCCTGCTAACCAGATCAATACGTGCTTATTGTTCCCTTATACTTTAAATGTGATCAATTTCTTTTTAAAATAAACCCCGACAACGAGGGTAGTTCCATTTGAGTTGAGTATTCCTTTTTTTTCAACAAATCGACAAATGATCCTCCATCAGGAAACTCAAAGGTCTCCGCATTTTCACCCAAATTAAACAACACGACGATTTCCTCTTCTCCATCCGTTCTGTTATAAACCAGTACCTTCCCTGCCGCTTTCAGAAAATGAAGCTCCCCATTCATCAATACCGGATTCTCTTTTCTGATGGAAATCAGTTTTTTGTAAAACTCATATTGCGTGCTGTCGAAGGCAATGGGGTCGTAAATAGCAACTCCGGGTTGGATGTTGTTTCGGTTTTCAGGATCAAAATGATACTCCGGCCACCAAAGCGGTTTGCGGCAGTCCGGATCATCGGCCCCCCACATGCCCATTTCATCTCCATTCCATACATGGGGCGCTCCGATACTGGTAAATTGATGCATCCCGTATAACCTCATCCGTTGATAGGTTTCAGCATCTGGTTTTTCCGTTTTATAATGTTTGTCATCTGAAGGTTTTGCATTGAATTTGTATTTTCCAGGATTGTAAAAAGAAGTCAGCAAGCGTGGTGAATCGTGCGAAGCGGCCAGCGACATCATGGCATCGCGTGTTGGTTTTCGCAATCGGTTCCACTGAAATTCAAGGCTGTCGACCAGTTGTTCGGCTGTGATCTCAAAATCTGTCCTGGCAAAGAAATACCGGGCGGGTCGATAGGTTTGATAAAACATCACGGCGTCGAACACATCTCCCTGCACATAGGGCACCGGGTTCATGAGCTTATCGGGCCATTGCTCCCACCAGATTTCACCCACCAGATAGGCCTGGGGGTTGATGCTTTTCACAAAATCATGGTAATCGCGCCAAAAGCCCATGGGAATCTGGTCGGCCACGTCCAGCCTGTATCCGTCGATGCCACCGGCAACATTTCCGTCAGGAGCGAGCCATCGCCTGGTCACATTCAGGATATGTTGTTTGGCACCTTGGTTCTGGTCGCCTTCATAGGGTTGGCCATGGATCCGTTCCCCGGTAATGTTGACTTTTTTTATTTCAGGAAGACTGCTGATATTCAGCCATCCCTGATACTTAAACTCGTTTTCTGGAGTTTTTGGATCATCGAAAGCAAGGATGTTATACCAGTCTTTATAACGTGATTTTTCCTGGTTCTTTACCACATCCTTAAAAGCCCAGAATTCCACGCCGGTGTGGTTCCACGAATAATCCACAATCACCATCATGCCCCTTTTGTGCAATTCATCCACCAGTTTTAAAAAAAGCTTGTCAGCCGATGTCCATTTCCAGGTAGCCGGATCTGCCGGATCTTCACTTGCCATCACCGCGATATCACCTTCAGGATCGGGACCAAAATTGACATCGATGTGCCGCCAGTTGCGGGCGTCAAATTTATGCAGTGAAGGCGCATCGTTGAGCGGGTTAAAATAGATGGCCGTAACCCCCAGTTCCTGTAGATAATCCAGTTTGTCCAATACGCCCTGTAAATCACCGCCATAGCGCCTGATTTGCAGGTTACTGTAGAAATTATTGCTGGTTTGTTTCGCCCAGTCATCTTCCTGATACCAGCTTTGTGTCCAGGGCGTGATGTGCCAGTTCTCCGGTATTTTGTAAAAGTCGGTGGCTGTATGGATGGTGGCCGGGGTAGGATCGTTGGTGGTGTCGCCATTGTTGAAACGCTCTATAAAAATTTGGTACCAGACCACCGATTTTGCCCAGTCGGGTGGGGGAGTGACCTGTTTTTTTTGCCGACATCCACCGGAGAGCCCGATAATAAGAATAAGGATCAGGGTTAATGGTAGTTTTTTCATGCCAATAAAGGGTATTTGAAAATGTATCGACCTCAAAAATATTGAATTTTGTTGCATTGTGCTACTCAGGTGAGTAATTAATTTTACCTGAGGGACCTTGTCACTTCCCTATCTTAAAATTTCAGTGCAACCAATTTCTCAAAAAAGTGTCATAATTACCATGTATAAAAGGTAGCTTTTTAGTTTCATGTTGCTATACCGGGTATTATTTCAAATGTAACGAAGCCTCATTTCCCCTGAATCAATGGCCGATCATAGATTTGATTACTTTTGATAGCTTATAATATTGTGTGATTGCAAGACTTTTGTTATAACAAACCAAAAATATATGAATACATTTTTACGATTGTTTACCTATATCAAACAACAAGTTGCACAGCGTATAACAACGCGCAGTCTTTTCATCGTTGTATTGTTTATGGCCGGACTGGTTCCGGATAAGGTGGTTGGGGAGGGATCGGATGAGTTGTGTGCTATGCTTAATGGTGAGACTCATCTTTATTTATGCAATGATTTTATTACTAATTGCAATCAGAATCGATCTCATTTTGCAGTTTACGGTTGTAATGTTGAGGACAGGTTGAACTTTGTAATCCAAAGTTCAAGTGAAATAGTTTATTTTGGTCTTAATTGGCAAAACTACGGAGGAAACTTTGACAATGTTGTTTTTAGAGTTAAGAATAATCTTGGAGTTCCTGTTTTTCCCGAAACAAATATCCCTTCATCTGGAATCGGTTACATTGGAACTTTATCCGCAGCCAGAAATGGCCCGAATCAAATTGTCGGTACTGGTGGTTATGATGCCTTTGAGATTACAAACTTACCTCCCGGCACTTATTACATTGAGTTCGATGGAAGGCGATTGGGCAATCCCAATTATAAAGATTCCTGGAGAATGAAATATATTGATCTTACTGTCTTAAATACCTCAACTAATCTTGTTGAACCAGGGCGTTTGTTTTCTAAGGGATGGCAATTTATCGAGAGCCAGCCAAACCAATTTAGCTGGTATACAAATTCATCGACCTTTTATATTTATTCTACCGATCAAATTATAACTTCTGTTACATTTGATGAAATGGAAGGCAGGGCTTGGTTAATGTTCTGTAATGCCACAGGGTGTGCCAATACCGGAAATTTTACTCAGGACAGAAAGTCGTTGTATCAGGAACAAGCATACGTTCCAGAATACAATATATTTTTAAATGAACCGGATGCAGACTTGTTTCCTCCAGCTTCAACACTTGGTGAGATTATTGGGGTGCCCTGGGGAGATCCTTTCTGCGATGATGGCTCTATTTTGTTTCATGTCGAGGTTGATAAAGCAGGAAATGCAGAGGTGAATTTAACATTTCCATCACCCTATGTTTCTATAAATATTCCTATGGCAGTTGTAGCGGGTGAGAACCTGATTTTGTGGGATGGAAATGATGGAATGGGCAATCCTATTCCTAATAACATTATTGTTACTTTTTTTGTTACCTATATTAACGGATTAACCCATTTACCATTATATGATATTGAGGCTAACGATAACGGATTCAGGATTGAACTTGTTGCACCCGCTAGTCCTGATGCTCCAATAGTTTTTTGGGATGATTCGAATATTCCAGGTGGTACTACCAACTTTACGGGATGTAATAGTACCCCTCCTAATAATGGTTGTCATGTTTTTGGATACGGAGATCAAAATACCATCAATACATGGTGGTGGACTTCATTTCAGTCTACAGAAGATGCATATATTACAGAAATTCGTCGCCCCCAACTAATGGTATTTAACCAGGTGCCCCCACAAGAATATTGTGCCGGTAGTAATGGCAATGCTTTTTCCGTAGCTCAGGATCTGAATACAGATGTATATCATTGGAACTATACAGGAACAGGAGCCACCATCACACCCAATGTCAGCAGTCCCTGGCAGGTAACGGTTAATTTTGCTGCCGGAGCCACCAATGGCTTTCTTGAAGTATATGGCACCAACGCCAATTGTACCGATCCCGGCCCCACAGCTCAGCTTGCCATTACCATTATTCCCGTTGCTACCGCCAATGCAGGAAGTGATGCCTCTGTCTGTGCAGGATCAGGTTATACCATGACTGATGCCAGCTCTACTGGATTACCTCCCTATTTCTGGACCACAGCCACGCCCGACCCCGGAGGCTCATGGAGCCCAAATAATACGGTACTTCTTCCAACCTATACACCCGGGCCAACGGCCATTGCCAATGAATCCATCGTATTGTCATTAACAGCATTTTCAAGCGCCCCTTGCGAGGCTGCCGCCACCGACCTGATGACCCTTTCCATCGAACCGGCTCCCACTGCGGATGCGGGTTCCTACTCCACCCTTAATGTGTGTGAAAATGGTTCCTTCTCGTTGGATGGGGCAACAACAAACAATTCTTCAAGTGTGCAATGGAGTACTTCAGGTGATGGGGTGTTCGTACCGGATGAGTTTACAATTCAGCCATCTTATGAACCCGGTGTAGCGGATGCAGCTGCCGGAACTGTTACACTAACCCTTACTGCCCATGGAGATGGTGCCTGTACGATAGATGCACAGGATTTTATTGCCCTGACCATCGATCCGCTGCCTACAGCCGATGCAGGGACATATGCCGATAACACAGTTTGTGAAACAGGAAC
>PCUL01000377.1 GCA_002771745.1 Bacteroidetes bacterium CG18_big_fil_WC_8_21_14_2_50_41_14 | reverse complement strand
AGTTGGATCGGAGGAGGCGCTGGAAGCCTGGCACTTGGGAATGAATTCCATGGTATCAGTGCAATGAAAGACAGGGGATTGTTTTTTAGAACACAGTCGTCTTATAACTTTAATGAGGGATTCCTGAAATACGGAATGGATGCCCGTGAGGGTAGTGTGCTTTTATGTGCCGACAGTGAGGGTACGGCCGTTTGGACACAGCTGGAACTGCCTGCTCCAAGCCCATGGCTAACAAGTGGAACCAGTGATATCTATTTTAGTGCCGGCAAAGTCGGTATCGGTACCATCAATACCTATGGTTACGAACTGGCCGTTCTGGGAAAAATTCTTGCCGATGAAGTGATGATTAAGCACCCCGTAGATTGGGGTGATTATGTTTTTAAACCGGATTACAATCTGATGCCACTCTATGAACTTTCTTTATTTATTAAGAAAAATCAGCATCTGCCAAATGTACCTTCAGAAAAAGAAGTGATGGAAAATGGGTATGGACTGGCTGAAATGAATGAAATTCTCCTTAAAAAAGTGGAAGAACTTACCCTGTACATCCTGGAACAGCAAAAAGCGCTTGAAACACAACAAGCCGAGTTAAACGTGATAAAAGATCAATTGAAAAAGAAATGATTGAAATATTGGTAGTTCCGTCTTCCGTCTTCCATCTTCCTCCGAAGGCTTTCGGAGTCCGACTAAAATAACGGTAACCCAACAATAAAAAGACATGAAAAAATTATTCCTCATTCTGTTCGCTCTTATCGCATTTCCATTGGCAATGCTGTCGCAGGAACATAACACAGTTGAATTCGATTACGATGAGGCCGGTAACCGAACTTTACGGCATACCATTTACCTTCTTACTACCATAATTAAAGAAGGCGCGATTACCGACACGCTTCAAAATCACGAAACGACAAACCCAAATCCTGCTGATGAAGTTACGATAGATGATATTGTTGTCCGCATTTATCCCAACCCCACCATGGGTAGGTTTACAGTCAGTTTGGATAACCTTTCGGAAACCGATCAGGTATCATGCTCCTTGTATACACTCACAGGCCAGCTGATATCACAAGGACAGATCATCAACAACGAAACCGTGATGGACGTACAGGACCGTGAAAATGGCACCTATCTCTTTAAGCTGGCCATCAACTCAGAAACAACCACCTGGAAAGTAATCAAGCGATAAACACAAAATGATAAACACATGAAACCATTCATTTCCATTATAATTTTCTTGTTACAGGCCACTTTTGTGTACAGTCAGGATCCGCAACCGCATTTTATACTCAACGAGCCAATCTCTCCTTATGTAACGCGGGATTATGTAGCCAGCGAATACATCCAGATGATACCCAACTTCCGGGCACATCCCTTCGATGAATATTATCAGGTTTCGGCAAAAATTAACCCCCTGCTCGTGTTTCCACCTGAGGATGGGGATGTTACCGGTGGACCGATTAATAATGACGCTGGAGGCGTGGTTGGTACCCTGCCCGGAAACCTAATGGTTTCTCCAACAGGAGCCGCAGTGTATAATATCCCCATTGATGTTCCCCCCGGAGTGGCCGGGATGACACCACAATTGGGATTGGTGTATAACAGCCAGGGAGGAAATGGGTTGTTGGGAATATAGGTTGGTCGCTTACAGGACTCTCTGCCATTACGCGTGCAGGCACCAACATGTATAATGATGGATATATCGATGGAGTGGATTTTGATGGAAACGACCAGTTGATGTTGGACGGACAACGGTTAATACCTATTAACACTGAAAAGACAGAGTTTAGAACGGAGATAGAGACGTTTTCGAAGATTACCTGTAGTGGGTCAGCAGGTGATGGACCCGAGCAATTTGTTGTGAAAACAAAAAGTGGGAAAATATTATATTATGGCAGCGAAGCAACAGGCAGGATCGAAGCTGAAGGGAGAACGTCCATATTAACATGGTGTCTTAATTCAATAGAAGATCGACAGGGTAATTATATTGAATTCAGTTATACTGAAACAGGTGGAATGGGCATTATTAATGAAATTACATATGGAGGAAATCGGGTAACCGGGCAATCCCCGTTTTATAGGATCAAATTTATCTATGACAGTTTTCGTTATGATAATATCACACAGTATGTATCAGGGAGTACAGTTAAACTAGATAAGTTACTCAATAAAATAGAAATATACTATAATTCTGAATTGCAAAAAAATAATTATATGTTGAGTTACGACAAAACGTATCAAGCCAGATTGGTTAATGTTTGGCTGCGTTCAGGAGATTGGGATAAGCCTTACTTTAATCCAATAATTGCTCACTGGGGAAATAATATGGGACATTCTCATCTTGAATTAACCGCTGACGAGGATCCTTTTGGTAGCATTGATCAGTTTTTTCTAGATATAAACGGTGATGGATTGTCCGATGTTATAAAAATAGAATGGGTAATGCATGGTGCAGCTGGGTCACCACAAGCAAAAAAAGCTACCAATTGGTATTATAGATTAAGACAATCCAATGGCAGTTTTTCAAATAAGATGAATTTCACTGGAGATGTTGAACCAAGTATGTTTTTTAGGAATTTGATGGTGGGTGATTTTAATGGCGATGGGTTACAGGATTTTTTGGATTTGAAATACACGCATGAGGATAAAAACACGACAATTGTAGATAGGCTCTTTATATCAAATGGGGTTGGATTCAATATTTATCAACTTGAAGGAATAGAGGGGTTAAAAGTAAACCATCCCGAATTTAGGGTAGGAGATTTCGATGGTGATGGAAAATCTGAGCTGTTGGCTGCTTATAAGGATAAAAATGTTAATTATGACGGCGATCCGAACAATGACGAAGACGATGTTTTTATATGGAAATTCAGTGGAACCTCCCCTTATTCTCAAACTGTGTTTTGGGGTAAATTAGGGTTTGGGAATACTGATTTTGACAAAAGTGTTTTACTTATTGGGGATTTTAATGGGGATGGTCGTAGTGATGTACTACGTACTGCAGAATACGGTTCTGCTCCAGGAGGGTCAAATACCAGTGATTGTTTTATCTATAGTGTTGACATACCCTCAAGTAGTTTTGGGTGGATATACGGATCAGGCTATCCAACCGTATGGCATCAAATATATCCCGCGGATTTCAACGGTGATGGAATAACTGACCTGATTACCTATAACTATACCTCCTCAAATCCCATTTGGGAAGCAGTGTGTTTTAATGGTAGCACAGGATTTGTACCCATGAATGATGCCCCTCCTTTAGCTCATTTTAATCCGTACGATCAGGGAGACCAATGGGCCTACTCTTTAAACATGGCTGATTATAATGGAGATGGTAAAAGCGATGTGATGCAGCTTGAAAAAATCCCAAATACGAATAATGCTTCCTACACCATTTATTATTCGAATGGAGATGATTTTGATGAATCGGCGACTGATGATGAGATTGCAATTTACGGGGGGTTTGTTGAGTCAGGAACAATCACTAATCAACACATTTTTCCTTTTCTTGATTTTAATGGTGACGGCCATGCAGACATGTATGTCACAGGAGGTTTATATGGGGATCTGATTTATCAGTTCGACATGAATAATCAATTCACTCTAGTTAAATCTTTTACCAATGGACTAGGACACAAAACTGAGGTACAATTTAATCCGTTGACAGACAATTCCATTTATACTAAATCCGCCGGGTCAACTTACCCTCTCTTGGATATCCAACCGGCATTAAACGTTGTGTCTTCAGTTATTGTTGATAATGGAGTTGGTGGTCAGAATAGTGTCGAATATTTTTATGAGGGAGCAAAGATACATAGGCTTGGTAGGGGGTTTCTTGGATTCGACAAGATTACCACCATTTCCTATCCCGGAACAACCAACCAAGCCAAAACCATTGCAAATTATGCTTTAAACCAGGATTTCTATTTTCGATGGATTGAAAGCAGTGAAACTTATACCCAAGTAGGGGGCATTGAGTTGCTAATCAGTGAATCGCTGAATGAAGAACCTGTTGTGAAAAACTTTGGTGACAAACGGATATTCTATTACACTCCGCGTTCACTCACCAAAGTGCATAGTACCGGAGATGCCGGTAGTATCTTTGTGAAAACAACCATTTCAAAACAAACCTACTCCGAACCAGATATCCTGTTTGGCAACCTCACCTCGGCTACCGTGTTTACCGACCCTGATAACTTTGGCTTTTCAGCCCCCGAACAAGCCTACGATTTTTACAATAAAACCGACTTCACCTATGATGTAGATGAACCCAACTGGCTTATAAGCCGCATAAAAACCGCCCAAACAAGTACCTGGGATAAAGCCGATGCCTCCATTGATATTCAAATGAATGTGTTTGAATACTACACCGCATCGCCATTGGTGCAATACAAAACACATTCGCCCAATTTAAGTACACCCATGACAACGGTAGGTGCTTATGTATACGATGATTATGGAAACCTGATTCAATCTACTTTGTCTGCTCCTAATTTTATTCCCATAACTACTAATCGCATAACCTACTACTCGTATTCTGCTGATTACCAGCATCGTTTTATAACCGAAACAAAGAACACTTTAAACGGTACAGATTACATTACTTCCTCAACTTACGATCCTGCTACTGGATTGCCAGTGACCTCTACTGATTTAAACGGTTTAGTTACAGCATATGAATACGATGGCTTCGGAAGGCTACAACAAACCACCTATCCTGATGGGGTAATCGACAAAAACCGGCTGTTTTGGGCCACAGGAAACGCGGACAATCCTGATCATGGATTGTTCTACACATGGACTCAACGTTCAGGTGAACAGGAGGTGTTGTCGTTTGCCGATCAATTGGGTCGAAATCTACTCACTATCAGCAAGAATGTGAAAGGTCAAAAAGTATACACAGAAACCAAATACAATCAGTGGGGGCAGGTGGCTCAGTCATCCAACCCACATTATTCAACCTCGGATTTATTATGGAGCACGTATGAATATCTTGCCACAGGGG
>PCUL01000410.1:382-1179 GCA_002771745.1 Bacteroidetes bacterium CG18_big_fil_WC_8_21_14_2_50_41_14 | reverse complement strand
CCCGTTATAAATGCATGAATATGAATAACAAAAAAACATATCTAGTTCATGCACTGACTCCTGTTTTCCCTGAAAAAGAAATTTAACACACCTGCACTGTGAAAAAATTATTGATAATGCGAATCATGGGTTGTATATTAACAATTTAGTGTTGATATAAAGTATTGAATATCAGTAATATAGTTTTCAACTAATTTGGTTATTGGTCTGATTATCTGAGTTTTAAATAAATTATTCACCAACCATCTAAGACATGATTTCTTTTTTTATACTTGTTGTTTTTTTGATTTATTTTATATCTTTACAAACCTTTGTATTTCTTACAGGCAAAAAATGAAATAAGTAACCCTTCTATTAACAAATTACAAATAAAATGAAAACAAATGGATCACACACCCACCGGATTCAACTTCGTGAGAATCTAACACATGTTGGTTTACATCCTTTTCTTAAAATCTACTTTACAGTGTTACTCACATTAAGCAGCATTATTGGCTATGCGCAATCTGAATTTCTTTCAGAAACCAACCAACAGCGAACCTATTACGATTCGCTTATTGCAGTACTTGGCCCCGACAGCATGCAGGGCACAGGCTACACACAATTCCAGAGGAGGTATAGATATTGGGCACCAAAATTAAATACAAATTTCGATTATTCTGATTACCAATCAGATTTATTAGATTATACCAACAACTACAGACAAATTGAACTTTTAGGTACACCTACATGGCATTTAATAGGCCCAAATGATGTGCCAGCGACTGGAACCGCTGCCAAGGGTACAGGCCAGATTC
>PCUL01000410.1:0-361 GCA_002771745.1 Bacteroidetes bacterium CG18_big_fil_WC_8_21_14_2_50_41_14 | reverse complement strand
ACGATATTTCGGGGGAAACTGTATTTGCCTGCTCACCGGTGGGTGGATTATTCAGAAGCACGAATGATGGAACTACCTGGGTAAATGCTGGAACAGACAAAGGACTACCCAGATCAGGAGTCTCCAGCATACTAATTGATAGCAAATCGAGTTCAACCTGGTATGTGAGTACCGGAAACGGTGAGGGATTCTCCGGTGAAAAAGCCTGGCAAACCACCATTGGCGTATACAGAACCAATGACAATGGAAAAAACTGGAAATATATTGGTTTGGACAGAACCATCTAGGGAATACCTATCTACCACATGCGAAAGATTATCGAAATTCCCAACAACACGGATAGCACCCATCTTATTGTTAC
>PCUL01000056.1 GCA_002771745.1 Bacteroidetes bacterium CG18_big_fil_WC_8_21_14_2_50_41_14 | reverse complement strand
TAATTAATTTTTTTACTTTCATTTAGCCCGATGGTTATCTCATTTGGCAGATTAAGCTGATTATAGGTAATATTTTCAATTCCTTTGTTTATGTCCTGTATCATATTGCCATTCAGGTCGTAATCGTATTCTACAGGCAAAGATATACCATTATCTTTAAATCCATATTGTTCATAATTGGTCCCAACACCATCATCTATTTGTTTTATTTGGTTCCCTCCGTTATACTTATAATCTAATTTGTCGATTTCCTTAATCCCAAATTCCGTCATCATTTTTCGGGTTAACAGTTTAATATTGCCATTTTTGTCGTAACTGTATGAAGTGGTATAAGCATTGCTGTTGTCAAAATCTGCATTGAGTAACCTGTTGAGTTTGTCATATCCAAAGTTATACTTCTTCAAATCAGGAAAATTTTGACTGGACCAACTCATGCCGGAGATATTACCGTTAAACAATGAGTATTCCCCATTGGAGGTATAATCCAGGTGCATGGCAAATAAATCAGTTTGTACATCATCTACATGGTTCATATCAGTCATCCATCCACGGATATTGTAACTATAGTCGATGCTTTGTACAAAACTATTACCTACTCCGTGTAATTTCTTTTGTGAAAGCATACTTAACTCGGTATACTTTTGTTGGCTTAGGATTACCCAATTTTGTCCGTTTACTTTATGCTCTACTTTTGTAAGTCTTTTGGCGTTATCGTATTCGAATCGTTGATTAATGGTTGTTTCCTGGTTGTCAACCACATGCCGCTCCTTTGTTTCTTTAACATCACCGGTGAAATTAATTCTGAGGGAGACAATATCTTTGCCTCCCAAATGATTATCGCTGATGGTTTGAATAGCCCGACCGTATTCATCATAGTAAGTTACATTCAGTAACCATTCGTCAGCAACAGTTTCTCCATCGTTTAGTAGTACCCTGGTTTTATTAATAGTAATTAACCCTTTTGTGTTATCTGTTTTGGGATAATAGAAATTAATTTCATCGGCTTTAAACAGATATTCATCAGGTTCGTCAGGATTCGACTCAAATGGCAGTCGATCGTAATTGTCGTAATAAGAATAACTGTTAATAATATCCAGTTCATCTAATAATGGGTATGCTTGATTAGAATAACCATTGTTTGTGGAAAAGTTTTCAAAATAATATTGACTTGCCTGATTAACATGTATTTGCATATCTTCCTGCGAGGATGGATTTCCAAAAT
>PCUL01000139.1:21881-25137 GCA_002771745.1 Bacteroidetes bacterium CG18_big_fil_WC_8_21_14_2_50_41_14 | reverse complement strand
TCAACCTCAAAGACTGCTCCAACTACCAACCCGCCACACCCCAAGCCCCCACCGGGCCGGATACCCTGTGCCACACAACAGACACAACCTCGGTCTATACCCTTGCACCCGCAGCCGGAGCCTGGGGCTATACCTGGCAACTGCAACCGGAGGAGGCAGGAACTTTGGCACAAGACAGCCTCACCGCCACTATTAGCTGGAACACCGGCTATCAGGGCGAAGTGCAAATTTCTGCTGCCAGCTACAACGATTGTGGGCAATCGGCTTTTTCAGAAGTAAAAACCACCTTTGTTTATACCTGTGTGGGGTTGGAGGAAATCGCTGCCAACGGTTTTGGGTTGAGGGTATATCCCAATCCGGCAAAGGAGTGGGTTACATTTGAAATTCCGGGGACTTCTCCCTCCCCCTCGGGGAGTCCCGGATGGTTATCGGGAGGGGAGGGGTTTTACGAGGCTAGTAAAAACTTCAACAAACCCACCACCATTTTCGTCTATAACCACACCGGGCAGTTGGTGGAAAAACTTAACCTCAACAACCAGAGCACCCAATGGAACGCTTCAGGTTTACCCCGTGGACTGTACTATTATCGCGGTGAACAGGATGGTAAAATGGTGGTTGGGAAATTGGTGTTGAGTGGGGAATAGAACCCCGTATAAACGGGACAGGCACGGATGACGCGGATTAGGCGGATGATCACGGATTTGTTGTTTATAGAAGATGAGGAAGCTTTAATGAACCCAGCACCCCAGCCCCGAAAACCTTCGGGGGTAGCACGACCGATACTGTAACCCCGGAATTTATTCCAGGGAATTTTGAAAACTAAACTAAAACTGATCATAAAATAATGATGTATTCACAAAATCAGGAGCAAATCAAGGCATCCGAAACATTCGCGCGCCAGAGGGGGAGGTGGATATTTCTGAGGAGCATGCTCATCTCTGACCAATCTGCATTCATTATGCCGGGGATCAAAAAAAAAAGCGGCCCGAAGACCGCCTTTAAAGGAAAAGTGTTAATTAATCCAGTTTGTATTTTTTTACAAAGCTATCCAGAATACCTTTGAGGTCGGGCTGGCCAATTTCCTGTAAGTCGTAATACACCCGGGTGTTGGGTTTTGTGATTTTAACAATCCTGTTCAAATCGATGGGTGTACCAATTACAACAGAATCACAATCGGTATTGTTGATAGAAGTTTCCAGGTCTTTGAGCTGCTGATCGCTATATCCCATGGCAGGAAGCAAGGTTCCTATGTTGGGGTAAATTCGGAACGTTTCAGCCAGTTTACCCACCACAAATGGACGTGGATCAACCAGTTCTGTGGCTCCAAATTTGCGGGCGGCAACCGTACCGGCACCAATTTTCATTTCGCCATGGGTGAGGGTAGGGCCATCTTCAACCACCAACACCCGTTTGCCTTTGATGATGCCTGGATCGTCCACCGCGATTGGGGAAGCAGCATCCACAACAATGGCTGTCGGATTTACTTTATATATGTTTTCACGTACGGTTTGAATGGCTTCGGGAGCAGCGGTATCCATCTTGTTGATGACTACCACATCGGCTAAACGCAAGGTTACTTCACCGGGATAGTATGAAAGTTCATGACCGGGACGGTGAGGATCGACTACGGTAATGTTTAAATCGGGTTTATAAAAAGGAAAATCATTGTTACCTCCATCCCAAAGCACTACATCGCAACCATCCGGGTCAACTTCGGCAGCACGTAAAATGGCTTCATAGTCTACACCGGCATAAATGACATTGCCACGAACCACATGTGGTTCATATTCTTCCATTTCTTCAACGGTACATTTGTGTTTTGCCAGGTCGGCCACGGTGGCAAACCGCTGTACTTTTTGCGCATTCAAATCGCCATAAGGCATGGGATGGCGAACAGCAACCACTTTCAGACCTTTTGCCATCAGGTATTCAATCACCCTGCGCGAAGTCTGGCTTTTTCCGCATCCGGTGCGAACCGCGCCAACAGCAATCACAGGTTTGGTACTTTTTACCATGGTATCCCTGGGTCCGAGCAGGATAAAGTTGGCCCCTGCTGCATTCACGATGGCACTGACACCCATCACCCTTGGATAAGGAACGTCGCTGTAGGAGAAAACACAATCGTCAGCTTTTAAATCTTTTATCAATTGAGGAAGGTTCGACTCATCATAAATAGGAATTCCTTCGGGATATAAATCCCCTGCCAACTCAGTCGGGTATTTTCTGCCGTCGATGTCAGGAATCTGAGCGGCAGTAAAAGCGACTACATTATAATTTTTATTTCCACGGTAATAGGTGTTGAAATTGTGGAAATCGCGTCCGGCAGCGCCGATAATAATCACATTTTTTTTCATAAACTATAGCTGTTTTAACGGATTTTTGTTAAAAAATTGAACTCCACAAAGGTAGGTTTTTTCGTCCGAATAGCCTGTTATTTTTTTAACAGTCGATCTAATTTAGATTCGTTTCAAATGATTTGTGTGACCAGGTAGACGAGCCATTACCTTAATTACGTGAAACATAACCGTGGTTGAAACTCGAATGGAAGCATTCAATATCAACCTGTTTGGATTGACTATTTTTTAAAAATGAAATAAACCGCGAGTATTAAAAAAACAAAACCTAACAGGTGGTTCCATTTGAACGTTTCGTTTTTAAACAAAACCAGCGTAAACATTGAAAAAACAACCAGCGTGATGACCTCCTGGATTACTTTAAGCTGAACGAGTGAAAATGGCCCACCGTTTTCCTGATATCCTATCCGGTTAGCCGGAACCTGAAACATGTATTCGAACAACGCGATGCCCCAACTAACTAAAATGATCACCACGAGAGGCCATCCCTCAAGCCATTTCCATTCTTTAAACTTAAGATGCCCATACCAGGCAAAAGTCATAAAAGTGTTCGAGAGCACCAGCAGTACAATGGTGTATATACTTTTCATCGGAGTGAAATTGTTTTCGGAATTTGATGCACCTGTTTCAAGATTAAAAATGATTGCAAATTTAATTTCAAATTCGGATTACAAAACAAGAGACTATGTAAAAAAATCAATGAACTATTTCGTGTTCCTTAGGGGACAGTATTATTTTTTCGCATCTTTGCAATACCTAATTTGAACAATGAATTCTGTTAATAATCAGCTTGTTATCACAGCTGATGGTTCATCAACTTTATACAATGCCCGAAATGGTGAACATTACCACAGTACTTTTGGTGCCATTCAGGAGTCGCGGCATATTTTTATCGAAGCAGG
>PCUL01000139.1:0-21862 GCA_002771745.1 Bacteroidetes bacterium CG18_big_fil_WC_8_21_14_2_50_41_14 | reverse complement strand
AAATGCCTTGCTGACCATGCAGGCAGGGGAGGAGAAACAAGTGAAGATTCATTATACTGCCATTGAGTTATATCCTGTTTCTGCTGACGAAACTGAAGCGTTAAATTATGCTGATTTGCTGAATATTGATATCAGATTGTTCCGTCGCATGCATGAATCGGCGCAGAGTTCCATTCCAATTACCCCGCTCTTTTATCTTGACAAACAGCTGGTTTCTTTTCAGGATACCAAACCGGAGCACAGCCAATACGATGTGGTCTTTTTTGATGCTTTTTCACCGGAAGCACAACCTGAAATGTGGACGGAGCAGGGATTTAAGAAATTGTATGAAGCCCTGAAGCCGGGAGGAATTTTGGTTACATATTCCTGCAAAGGATTGGTAAAGCGAGCATTACAATCGGTTGGATTTCGGATTGAAAAGCTCCCGGGTCCTCCCGGAAAACGCGAGTTTTTAAGAGCGTGGAAGGAATCATTTTAAGCTAATATATATTTAAGTTGGAAGTCCTTCATTAAGCTGTTGAGTTGACAAAACAGGATGCGAATGTTGTTACCTCACTACAAATCCATCAAATCCCTGCAAGGGAATTTCCTGTGTTTGTACCAAGCGCACCTCAGCCCAGGATGGACCTTCGTTGCACCAATCGATAAAGGTATCAACGGCTTGCTTATCGCCTTCGGCTTCAACATACACGGTTCCATCACGTTGGTTTATTACCCAACCGGAGATATGCAATTCTTGCGCTTTGCGTTGAGTGTAAAACCGAAAACCCACTCCTTGCACTTTTCCATGAATGGTTAAACGAACGGCTGTTGAGCTCATGGGTTTAGCCTTTTAGTGATCAGCATGTTTACTTTATTGAAGAGTTCATCCGGTGAGTATGCCCGCCAGTTGAGTTCATTAAACTTGCCACCCATGGCCATGTAGAAATCGATGCTGGCATTTGTAAATTCATCTATGAGGTGTTTTCTAAAATTTAAACACACGATCCATCCATCTCCCAAGTTGTCAGACCATTCCTCGTAATAGTCGGATGTGTCGGCATGGAAATTCAACACGTTTTCGCCTATCAGGATGTAATATATAATGCCACGGTCGAACAATGGTTCAATTACTTCCTGATAAAGATACATGATGTCATTGTACAAAGTGTCGTTCCATTCACCTATGAGTTCGATGATGGCGTATTGCTTTTCATCGTTTACCATGAGCAATTTCAGGTAGAGGGTGGCGGAACCAAAATGATCCCACTGAGGATGTATCAGGTAGTTGTATATGGCGTGGGTCAGTTCAAATTCGCTGTATTCACGTCCATAAAAAGGCGAATAACGGTCCTCGGAGGCCACATAAAAGTCGCACCACTCGTAAAAAGGTTCAATCTCGTGCATCAGATTAGTTTTGATAAATAATAGCCGCCGGCAGCCAAAGAAATCCCTATGATGTTGGTGCCAATCATATAAATGAGCCCTTGCAGCACACTGCCATTCCTGCTTATGTTGAACACTTCGAACGCGAAGGTTGAGAAAGTGGTGAAGCTGCCCAACAATCCGACAAATATAAACAGTCGAATGCCGGGACTCACGTAAATCTTGTCGAAAAGACCCCACAAAAAGCCAATGAGAAACGATCCAACCAGGTTGATGAACAGCGTTGCCCATGGGAAATAATGATCGTGCCCTTTATCGAAATACAGGAAGGTGATGTAGCGCAGTACTGCACCGGCAGCTCCTCCAATGGCAACGGCTAAAACTTTTTCCATTATAGTGCTGTTTTTAGTCCGGGCACACTTTTAAGTTCGGTATACAGGTTTTCCATCATGGTTTTGTCGACAATGGAAACCTGATACGAATAGCTTCGGTAACTGCCTTTACTGCTGGTTTTTATTCCTGAAAAAGCATGACTTATCTGAAGTTGTTTAAAAATAGCTTCCAAACGTTTTTTGATTTCTGTATCATCGTAATGGGCATCAAAAACTACTTTTAATTCATAGGTAACCGGAAACTGGAGTTCTCCCTGCGTAGGGTAGTCAAATTTTTTAGGATGACCATTGGTTGATTTTTGTATTTTCATTTAATATTGAACTGGATTAAAAACTGTAAACCAGGCGTATACCTCCCCACCTGAAGTGTTGGGCTCCTTTAAATTCCGGAGTTAAATAATGTGCCGATAACTCCAAACCGGCTCTTTTGTAATACAAAGCCAAGCCGGCAGTTGCCTGTGGAACGAACCTGTTGACTTGATTTGCCGGGATAACATACGAGTCTTGACTTGAAAATAAACTACCTTGCAGGGTTGCATCGTACAATACGATGGACGCCTGTGTTTTTATGAAAAACCAATATTGCCAGTTCAATGTATTTAAACCATTTTCGGTGAATGCGGCGTCGCCACGCAATAACGGGATAAATTGTCCTGCCCGAAAATAAATCCCGGGTTTTAACTTGTTAAAAGCGGTGCCCGCACTTACCGACCCGGTAATATTTAACTCGGCGTTGGGGTGGCTGACTAATCCTTTTTCAATTAAAAACCGATAATTGACTACCACCATGTTTTGTATTTGGTTGTCCCAGCCAATGGGCTCGATCTGGTGGATGGACGATTGCACTTTACCCCCAAAAGAGGCTGGCCCAAGGATACCAAATTCCAGACTGCTTTTCATGATCAGCTTGCTTTTTAAAGAGTAGGTTTCCCTGAACTGTTCCAGTGTAAGATAACCCGAAAATGGCCTGTCGCCGGCGAGTACATAGTCAACATCGGGATTGGTTGGTGTGTATATTTTTTGAGTAATGGAAAATCCCGTGCATTCCACATCGGGGCTTTTCGACACACCTGCCAACAGAAAATACAATCCTGTGCGTGCCAACGGAGTTGTAAATGCAATATTGACACCGTTGGTGTAATAAAAATCGGTATTAGTGAAAATATCGTTTTCGAAAAGCACACGCAATTGCCAGGAGGGCTCGTCAGGTTTACGAAAAGTATGATGACCCCGCATGGAAGTACTGCGATCCGTTTGCTTAAGGCTGCCATTTTTTGCAGCCATCTCCTGAATGGTCATTGGTATTTCTCTGGCAACATTTGTTTGGTAATGTGATGAATAAATGGTGTCGGTTCTAGTTACGGTAATTTGAAATGATTCGATAGCGGATAGAGGTGAAATGAAGTGAGCTTTGGAGCCGATAGTAGTAGATTCATCACTTTTGGTTTGATTTTCGTCAGCGTTTTTTTTCGCAGAATTGTTGCACATCCCCGCAGCCAGCAGGATTGATATCAACAGCATATAGGTAGCAAGACGAATCACAGACAATGAATTTGATACAAAAATAAGTGTTTTTATTTCAAAACGTCCCATTAACGGGATGGGATTCTTTGATCAACACATAACAAGCCGATAGCATGATCATTCATTTAACCAAATCTAACACGTAGAAATGAATCATAACCATCATAAAAATCCGCGTTCTATCAAAATATCTTTGGATACTTTCCCGGTTGGTATTCATGCATCAGGTTGTAGATGGTGTCGAATACATCCTCCGCGTTGGGATTGGAAAAGTAGTCGCCATCGGAGCTATAGGCAGCACGGTGAGCTTTGGAGGTGAGTGTGACCGGTTCTGCATCCAGGTGAAAATATCCTCCTTGTTCTTCCAGTACTTTCGTCATCATAAATGAGGTGGCACCACCAGGCACATCTTCGTCGAAGAAAACCACTTTGTTGGTCTTTTTAACCGATTCAACGATGCGGTGATTTATATCAAATGGAAGCAAGGACTGCACATCGATCAGTTCCACTGAAATATTAAATCCTTTCAGTTGCTCCACAGCATCTTCGGCAATTCTAACACAACTTCCGTAGGTTACCAGTGTAACATCTGTTCCTTCCGTCAGCACTTCGGGTTGGCCAACCGGCACCCTGAACTGGCCCAAATTATCTGGTTTTAGTTCGCGTAGGCGGTAGCCATTCAAAGGTTCAATAATCAAAACAGGCTGATCCGATTCGAGATAGGTATTATAAAACCCCGCTGCCTGCGTCATGTTGCGGGGAACGGCCACGTGCACACCCCGGATGGAATTGATGACCATGCTCAGGGGCGAGCCACTGTGCCAGATGCCTTCCAGGCGGTGTCCTCGAGTGCTCACGATCATGGGTGCTTTTTGCCCCCCACGTGTCCTGTAGTGTAAGGTGGCGAGATCATCGCTGATTACCTGAAGTCCGTAAAGCAGGTAGTCAAAATACTGAATTTCGGCGATGGGACGAAAACCACGCATGGCCATGCCCAGCCCCTGACCGATGATGGTGGCTTCCCGGATGCCTGTATCCCAAATGCGGTGCTCGCCATATTTGGCCTGAAGTCCTTCGTAGGTTTGATTCACACCTCCAATTTTGCCCACATCTTCGCCAAATGCCACCAGCAATGGATTGTTTTCAAACAGGCAATCGAAGTTGTCGCGCAGGATTTCCCTGCCCGGCACCATAGTTGAATGCTTTGTGAAAACAGGAGCTACAGCACTAATCTTGGTTGCCGCTTTCTCCGACTGGCTATCAAGATGCGAACTAAAACGCCGGTCGTTGTCGGCGGATTCTTTGTTCAACCATTCGGTAACATTGGTTTTGAGGGAGTTATTTGGATTGCTGCAGTTATTACAAATCAGGCGCAGGATCTTTTTTGCCGAAGAAATAATGTCTTTTCTGATGGGTTCTCCAATGGGTTGTAGTTCTTTCTTAATCTGTTCGATGGCTGCCGTTTGTGCACAGTTGCAGGTAGTGATGTCAACCAGTTTTAAAAACTCGTTTTTCTTGTCGATGAGGGGTTGCTGAAAGTTGTTCCAGGCATTCTTCCGTGCTTCGCGGGCGCGTTTGGTGGCGTTTTTTTCAATCTCATCAAGTTCTTCAGGGGAAGCAATTTTTTCAGATATGATCCATTCACGCATCTTGACAATGCAATCATTGGCGATTTCTTCCTTGAGCTGCTCAGGTGATTTGTAACGTTCGTGTGAGCCGGAGGTAGAGTGTCCCTGAGGCTGTGTGCATCCCTGAATATGAAACAACACAGGCACATGTTCTTTCCGGCATAGTTGAATTCCTTTTTTATAGGTGAGGTTCAGGCTGGCATAATCGGTACACTGGTCTCTGAAAATATACAATCCATTGGTGTTTTTTTGTTTTTCAAAACCTTTTAATATCTCCGAAATGTTGCCCTTGGTGGTTTGATGGACATTGTTAACTGAAATTCCCCAACCATCGTCCCAAACCGAAATGGCCAATGGAACCTGCATCACGCCGGCAGCGTTGATGGTCTCAAAAAAATGGCCTTCAGAGGTGGAAGCATCGCCAATGGTGGCAAAGGTTACTTCATTTCCCTTTTGGCTAAAGTGACTTACATCAATGTCGCCAGTCAGACTTCTGTATTTTTTTGAAGCCAGGGCCAGTCCCAATGAGCGGGGCATCTGGCTGGCGGTGGGGGAGGTGTCGGCAGAAGAGTTCTTTCTGTTCATCAGGTTGAGCCAGTTGCCTTCTTCATCAAGCGAACGGGTGGCGAAATGGTTGTTCATCAACCGACCCCCGGTGGAAGGCGAGGCAATGGGGTCGGTGTCACCATAAAGCTGAGCGAATATTTCTTCCAGTGTCATCATGCCTGCTGCCAGCATAAACGTCTGATCACGGTAATATCCCGATCGCCAGTCGCCATTTTTAAAAACACGTGCCATAGCCAGCTGGGGTACTTCCTTGCCATCTCCAAAAATTCCAAACTTTGCTTTGCCTGTCAGCACTTCGCGGCGTCCCAGCAAACTGGCCTGTCGGCTTTCGTTGGCAATCCGGTAGTCGTTCAGAATGTCTTCTTTGCTTAGGTTAATGTCAGCCAGCGTGATTTTTGTCTTCTTCATGAAATGATCAGGTTAGGATGAAGCGCCCTGAAAAGGCAGGGCAAAAGTAATTAAAATGGTTCTAAATTAAAAGCATCAGGCTAACATCTTAATAGAGATGATGACTTTAGTTTCATCGAACTGAGGTAACGATAAACGTTTACTTTTGATTCATCATGGAATTTTTTCGTATTTAGTTTGTGGGTATGGTAAAATGAAAAGAGGTTCCTTTTTTGCCAGAACTACCGTCCCGATTGCTCTCAACCCAAATCCTGCCGCCATGCTTTTCGATAAACTCTTTACAGAGGATCAGTCCAAGTCCGGTTCCTTTCTCGTTATTGGTACCTGGGGTTGAATAGCTTTCATCAATGCTAAATAATGTTTCAATTCTGTTTTTCGGGATCCCGATACCTGAATCAGCTACCGAAACGGTTAACCCATTTCGTTTTACCTCCGCTGAAATCATGATCTTTCCTCCTGGTTCTGTAAATTTTATGGCGTTTGCAATCAGGTTTCTCAATACGGTTCCAATCATGGCTTTATCGGCAAAAACCGGAGAAGTTATAGGTAATACTTTGTTGAGTATTATGTTTTTTTGAATGGCGATATCTTCAAATAAAAACTCCATTTCATTGATGAGGCTCTTCATTTCGAAATGCTCCGGATTGAATTCCATCCTACCGGTTTGCGATTGAGCCCATTCCATCAGGTTCATCAGTAAGTTGACGGCTCTGTGGGAGGATTGGGAGATGATTTCAGCGAATTTCCCGATTCCATCATAATCTTCTTCTTGCACCCGTTCAACGAGCAGATCACAATAGCCAACAATAGAGTTGAACGGGCTTTTAAGGTCGTGGGCTATGATGGACAAGAACTTGTCTTTTACGGCGTTGGATTTTTCAAGTTCTTCGTTTTTGAGCTCAATTTTCTGCTCTGCAAGTTTACGCTCTGTAATATCTATGGACATCCCTATAACACCAATTGTTTCCCCGTTAGTGTTAACAAAAGGTATCTTACTTGTACTAACCCATTTCACACCATTTTTAGTTTCTAAGGGCTCTATTATATTCATCCTGGCAAGGCCTGAATTTATCACAGCTAAATCATCCTGGTAATAGTTGTCGGCATCCTCTTTCGGATATAGATCCGACAGGTTTTTACCTTCCAATTCTTCCTTCGATTTACCATGTAACTGTGCAAGATATTTGTTGACCCGCATAAAATTATTCTTGGTGTCTTTGTAAAATATCAGACCAGGGATATGGTCTAAAATGGCTTCAAATTGTTTGGATAAAAGCATATAATTGGCTTCGCTTTTCCTCAGCTTTTCATCTGCTAAATTTCTGTTAGTTTCATCCCTGACAATGATACTGGTGCGTTGTATGCCTAAGGAATCGACATAAATATTGCTTGTTAACTCTCCCGGGAAAATGGTACCATCTTTGCGTACAAAAGTCAGTTCACCTTTAAATTTACCAGTTCGTTTTCTTTCCTCGAGTGCCTCTGGTAAGCGGGAATCATTCAAATTGACAACGCCATTTCTGCCATTAGCCTGAAACTCGTCATTGCTGAACCCGAAAATTCTGCAGGCTTCCTGATTTGCGAATTGAATGGCTCCATCAGGTTGGGTAAACAGAATTGCCTCGCTTGTATTTTCGAAAACCAAACGAAATTTTTCTTCGCTTAATCTTAGGCTAATCTCTAACTTTTTACTCTCGGAAACATGACGATTGTATGATTCTTGTAAGGAATGATGCGCTTTCTGCAATTCCTGTAACTCATTTACGAGTTCTTCCTTGGTTTTATCCCGGAGGTTCATAATAAAAAATGATTTGATGGGCGGTTATTGAATTACCGTGTCAATCTAGCATGCACTAAAAAGGTTGGTAACTTTTAAATTAAAAATAATGCATCAAATATATTAAAATTTTGGATGAAATACGGGAAATGAACTTTAAAACACCTTACGGGGAATAAGGTCACTCTTCACATATTAATTTAGAATAGATTTAATTTAAAAAACAATTGTTAATTTTGCAGCCGCAATAATTAAAAAGGATCCATGTCTCAAAATCGTAAATACACCTTAGATAATACTGATAAAGAAACCCTGACGAAGTGGTATCAGCTGATGACGCTGGGTCGTCAGTTGGATGAGAAAGCACCCAATTACCTGAAACAAGCACTTGGCTGGTCGTATCATGCACCCTATGCGGGGCACGATGGAATTCAGCTGGCCATCGGACAGGTTTTTAACCGGGAAACCGATTTTCTTTTCCCTTATTACCGGGATATGCTAACGGCTATTTCAGCTGGATTGACCGCCGAGGAGATCATCCTGAACGGTATTTCCAAGGCGGCAGACCCCGCTTCTGGCGGGCGCCACATGTCGAACCATTTTGCCAAGCCGGAATGGAACATTCAAAATGTAAGCTCCGCTACCGGAAATCATACCTTACATGCTGCCGGCGTAGCCCGGTCAATAAAAATATATAACCAGCCAGGTGTTGCCATCAGTTCTCAAGGTGAGTCATCCACCTCAGAAGGCTATGTTTTTGAGGCCATTAATGGCGCCTCAAAAGAAAAACTTCCTGTGGTTTTTGTTTTTCAAGACAACCAATACGGCATATCCGTCCCTCAGCGCGACCAGTCGGCTAACCGCCGGGCAGCCGAAAACTACCGGGGCATTGCCAATCTCCGTATCATGTACTGCGATGGAAAAAATGTTTTCGACTCGATGAATACCATGGACGCGGCCAAAGCACATGCCATCCAACATTCAGAACCGGTGATTGTCCACGCCAATTGTGTGCGTATCCTTTCGCATTCCAATAGCGATAAACATGAGCTCTATCGCGATGAAAATGAGCTCCATTGTGTACGTATGAGCGATCCGCTTACCAGGTTTAGAATTCAATTGGTGCATTCAAAAAAATTCACCGAGGAGGAATTGAATAACCTGGATAAAGAAGCCAAAAAAATCATAAGTGCCGCTCATAAAGTAGCACTTGTTTCGCCCGATCCCGATCCTTCAACTATATTGGATTTTGTGTCGCCCGTGCCTTACATTTCAACGAAATACCCTGAAGGATTGCACGATGGAACACAAGGAGAGAAATTAAAACTCATCCAGGCTCTGAACCAAACCCTGAAAGACGAGTTCAGGCTCAACCCTGATACCTATATGTTTGGCCAAGACATGGCCAACAAGGAAAAGGGCGGGATTTTTAACGTGAGCAAAGGAATGCAGCAGGAATTTGGCGAAGGCCGTATTTTCAATGCTCCCATTGCCGAAGACTATATCCTGGGAACGGCCAATGGCATGACCCGTTTTAATGATCAAATCAGGGTGGTGGTCGAAGGAGCCGAGTTTGCCGATTACTTTTGGCCTGCCATGGAGCAGTTGGTAGATAGTTCACACGATTACTGGCGCTCCAACGGAAAATTCTCCCCCAACGTGATTGTGCGGTTGGCTTCCGGTGGGTACATCGGTGGCGGACTTTACCACAGTCAAAACATCGAAGCGACTTTAACCACATTCCCGGGGTTGCGGGTGGTTTATCCCGCTTATGCCGATGATGCAGCCGGCTTGCTGCGTACTGCCATGCGGTCAAAAGGATTGACCTTGTTCCTCGAGCCTAAAGCCCTCTATAATGACCCACTTTCAGAAGCAATGGTGCCCGATGATTTTGAAGTTCCTTTTGGAAAAGCCCGCGTTCGCCGCGAAGGCAGGGACCTAAGCGTATTTACCTATGGAAATACCTTACCCATGTGTGTAAATGCTGCCAATAAGATAAAAGAGGAAACCGGAAAAGAAATTGAAGTAGTCGACTTGCGCTCGTTGCTGCCCTTAGACGAAGAAGCAATACTGAAGTCTGTTAAAAAAACAAGCAGGGCTCTTGTCGTTCACGAGGATAAGGTGTTTGCCGGATTTGGTGGGGAGGTTGTTTCTCTCATTACCGAGAGAGCATTTAAATGGTTAGATGCGCCGGTACAGCGCATCGGATCAACTTTTACCCCGGTTGGGTTTAACAGGATTTTAGAAAAAGCGATTCTTCCCAACGTGGAAAAGATCACATTGGCAATGAAGGAAATCCTTGAATTCTAGTGATGTAAACAGAATAAAAAATGCCTACCATAAAGCCTCCTCTTTGCGATGGGGCTTTTTTTGTGCTTGCTAAAAAGTAAATTGTAAACTAAACCTGATGCCAAACGGAATAACGTTTGGGTGGTCGAGGTAAGATAATCGCCAAATGGCATCCACGCGGATAATTTTAAAAATATTCTCGATTCCTGCCCCGGCTTCAAAATAGGGTTTTGTTAAGGGATACAAGAGGTCATCCGCATGTATGGAATATTTTTTGTTGGCATCGTCCAATCCGCCTATAAGGCCGGTAACATAAGCCACCTCGCGCCATTTAAGTTTCCTGAATAATGGGATCCTGTTCAACAAATAACCATTAAAATGGTGTGTGTAAAAAACGCTGAGGTATTTATCACTTTCAAACTCATAGTAATTCATCATATTAAACGATGACTCATCAAAAAAGTAGGTTTCGTTTCCTTCATGCAATTTAAGCAGGGGATAAGGAAGTGTTCCCCATATCCGTCCTCCCTCGATGCGAAATTTTGACCAACCTAGATTAAACACATTAAACCAATGGCTGACACTCAACTGGACTTTTGTGTACTCATAATCGCTGTTGAATACCTGGGGAATGCCATAGGCATAACGTATGTTGAGTATGGGGTATTTTGCCCCCAGGCTGATGCGCTCAAATTCGCCCATCGAAATTCTTTCTTTATAAGCCAGGCGTACATCGAGCCCTATTTCTGCTGAGGTGATGGCGGTTTGTTCGCCAATTTTCTGAATGCCACCTTCCAAATAGTAATACTCGAACTTAGCTCCACCTACAGGGTACAGGTTTCGGTTCTTCAGGTTTAACGTAGAGCTAAACCCTGTAAACCACTCATGTTCGTAGCTCACTTTTATCTCTTCAACCAGCGACAACTTATTGGCGGGCTCTCTTCTGAAAAGAAATGCCAGGAAAAAGTCTTCGCGGAAAGCGTTTTGACTGGCGCCCAATTGTTCCATATCATATCTGAACGACCCGCTCAATGCCCTCCGGGGATTTTTGTTTAACATATACAGTACATTGCCGCCATACTTTAGTTTGTTGTCAAGTGTTCCATAAGCAAGGTATCCGCCAAGCATGACTTTGGTGCTGAAGGCGTTGCTGGTTCTGCCACCAATTCTGAACCTGGTTCCTTCCACCGCGTTGAAACTGAGCATGGAAGCGTAAGGCCCAATTTCAAATTTGCCCTTCACATAATATCCAGTCAGCACCATTTCGATAATCTCGATATAGGTTTTAAATTGAGGAATGGTTTTGAGTGTATCGATCATGTAATACACGGTTCGTTCATCCTTGGTAAGGTTTTCATGGCGGCTGGAAGTCCAGTATTCTTCTGTTTTGCTTAAGGCGTCATCTTCAACCACTACGTTTACCGGAGCCTGATAAAATTTGTTGTCTTTGGGTTGATTGATGACGAAATTTCGGTACGTGGTGGTCTTTTTACCAAAAAAGCCCAGTATAGTCTTATTGTCTTCAATTAGGTTAAAATCACCGATGGTATAGTCTCTCGTCAGTACCCAATATTGACTATCCACACGGTCGAAGGTCTTGTTGATAACTAAATCGTTTACATAGTTGATGTTGGCATCATCGGCAATACGCAATTCCATCTCTTTGATGGCAAAGGTACTATCGTGCACCCAAAAGTTTCCGGTGAATGTTAGTGTTTGTTTGTGCCTGGGTTTAAACATAATTTTATAGCACCACAGGTTACCAAAAAAGGCGCTGTCGACCAGGTAATATTTATAAAACGGCAGGCTGCCATTGGCAATGGGACTTACAAAGTTGAGTTGAAAAATTTCGATGTAGTTGTCATAAATGTTGGTATGAAAAAATTCATCCCCAAGCAATTGTACGGCACTTTTATTATTGATACCACTTATTTTGGTGGCTTTCACTTTTTCGATAAACGATTTGGGTTCTTTTTTAGCATAAACATCAGACAATGTCTCACTTAAGAATATGGGGAGATAGGTTTTTCCATTAATGGTGGAGGTATCAACATTGTCGAAGATAAACTGAAAAGGACGATAAATTTTTCGTTCTTTAAGCTTGTCGGTGATGTTGTTGGCATCGAGTTCGATTTTGGTGTATGCTTCGTATTGATACGAGTTGAAATGATCGGGGTCGTTTTTTGGCTTGTTGTTTACAATTTTCTGCAGGATTACTTCCGCCGGGTTCACTCCCGGTCGAATGACGACATCTTCAAGTTGTATATTTTGGGAAATCATAACAAAATTAATCACCTGGAATTTTCCATGAGCAACAGGCATGGAATTTTTATAATATCCAATAAATGAGGAAGTCAGTGTGTCGCCCGGGGTTTTAGTTTCGATGGAATATTTGCCATCAAAATCACTTGTCACGCCAATAGAGGTACCGTTAAAAACGATATTTACAAATGGAAGTGGCTCTCTTGTAGCACTATCAGTTACTGTGCCCATTATTTTTGTAAGCTGGGCATAGCCATTGTTACTGAATAAAAAAACAAGCATGCAAAGCGACAGGAAAAGTGCGGATTTTATTTTTATTGGGGCATGTAGCATGATGATAAAAAGTAGGTAGAGTTTAGTAAAGCGAGGCAAAAGTAAAATTTATCACCAGATGGACTGGCATGATGCAGGTTAAATATTTGCCGAAAAAAGCCCGACATATATTATGACGGGCTTTTGGAAGAATGGCTGTTTGATTTTATGTGTCAATTCTGGCATATTTCGCGTTGGCTTCGATAAATTCCCGGCGTGGAGGGACTTCATCGCCCATGAGCATCGAGAACACATGATCGGCTTCCACACTATTTTCGATGGTTATCTGCCGTAGGGTTCTGCGTGCCGGATCCATGGTCGTGCTCCAAAGTTGCTCGGCGTTCATTTCACCAAGACCTTTATATCGTTGAATATGAATCCCTTTTTCGGTTCCATCGTTGGATAATTCGCGTACAGTTTGTTCCCTCTGTTCTTCGGTCCAGCAGTATTTTTCTGTTTTTCCTTTTTTGATGAGATAGAAAGGTGGCGTGGCGATATAAATATACCCTTTCTCGATGAGTTCGAACATGTGGCGAAAGAAAAACGTCATGATCAGGGTGGCGATGTGACTTCCATCCACGTCGGCATCCGTCATGATAATGATTTTATGGTAACGTAGTTTTGCCAGGTTGAGTGCTTTGGAATCCTCTTCCGTTCCGACACTTACACCAAGTGCGGTATAGATGTTTTTAATTTCCTCGTTATCAAATATTTTATGGGGCATGGCTTTTTCCACATTCAGGATTTTACCCCTGAGTGGCAGTATGGCCTGGAACTTTCTATCACGTCCTTGTTTGGCCGTGCCACCTGCAGAATCGCCTTCCACAAGGTAAATTTCTGTTAAGGCAGGGTCCTTTTCTGAGCAATCGCTCAGTTTTCCGGGCAGGCCAGATCCACTGAGCACACTTTTGCGCTGAACCAATTCACGGGCTTTACGGGCGGCGTGACGGGCTGTGGCTGCTAAAATAACCTTCTGGACGATAATGCGGGCTTCTTTTGGATTTTCTTCCAGGTAATTCGACAGGGCTTCACTTACCATCTGATCCACGGCTCCCATCACATCAGTATTACCCAGTTTGGTCTTGGTTTGACCTTCAAACTGGGGTTCGGCCACTTTTACCGAAATCACCGCGGTAAGCCCTTCCCTGAAGTCATCTCCACTGATGTCGAACTTCAGAGCCTTTAGCATCCCTGATTTGTCGGCGTAGCTTTTCAGTGTTCGGGTGAGTCCCCTGCGAAAACCTGAAAGGTGGGTTCCTCCCTCAATGGTGTTAATATTATTGACGTAGGCATGCAGGTTTTCAGAAAATGAGGTGTTGTATTGCATGGAAACTTCCACCGGAACACCACTTTTCTCCCCCTCAATGCTGATGGGTTCCGGAATTAAATGCTCCCGGTTCTCGTCCAGGTAACTGATGAAGTCACTAAGTCCGTTTTCAGAATAGAAATGCTCAGTCACAATTTCACCGTTATCGTTTGTATTTCTTTTGTCAGTCAAACTCAACCTGATTCCTTTATTCAGGTAGGCAAGTTCACGAAGTCGGGCAGCAATAATGCTAAAATCGTAATCGGTAACAAGAAAAATATCTTTGTCGGGCAAAAAATGAATGGTGGTGCCGGTTATTTTTGATTCTCCCTTGATCTCAACTCCTGTGACAGGTTTGCCGATTGAGTATTCCTGCTGGTAGATTTTTCCATCGCGGTAGATGGTGGCTACCAATTTTGATGACAGTGCGTTTACACAACTCACACCAACTCCGTGCAAACCGCCTGATACTTTGTACGATCCTTTGTCGAATTTTCCACCGGCATGCAATACCGTCATCACTACCTCCAACGCCGATTTGTTTTCTTTCTCGTGTAAACCAGTCGGAATACCACGCCCGTTATCTGAAACCGTGATGCTGTTGTCTTCGTTAATCCAGACATCGATTTTGTTGCAATAGCCTCCCATGGCTTCATCGATGGAATTGTCGACAACTTCGTAAACCAGGTGGTGAAGTCCTTTCATGTTTACATCGCCAATGTACATGGCCGGACGTTTTCTAACGGCTTCCAATCCTTCCAGCACCTGAATGTTATCAGCAGTATAAAGTGCTGAATTGGTCTTCATTTTTTCTTCTTCGGTCATAATTGCTCTCTGAATCTCTCAGATTTAATAAGTGTGCAAAGTTAACAAAATATCCTTTTGATTAGCCACAGCATAACCATAAAAATACAATTAAATTATCTGAATTAATATTTTGTATATCAGTATAATATAACTTTTTACCCTTCATTGGATATGAAGAAAAATAAGGGTCGCTCAAATCAAAACCTGTAGGTAATTCCCCCCATCACTTGCCAACCTTGCACAGGATATTGATAGTACCGCTGATATTGGTTGTTTAACAGGTTTGTACCGTTGAGCCAGACAGAAAATTGATCGTTAAGTTGATAATTCAGGCTCAAATTGAAATCGATGTAGGGATCCAGTATGACCTCATTGATTGAAAATGATGCCACATCGAGGGCGTGTCTTTTTCCGCTGCCAAATAGTTCGGTTTCTACCGTTAGTTTCTGTTTGATGACAAATGAAGCCCCCAGTTGGAAATTACTTAATGGTTTATGGTAGGGTTGCTCAAGTGAATCCAAAGAATAGGAATTGATTTGTCCGCCAACCCAAACTTTTACAGATTTCTGCACGGTATAGGTAACCTGTGCATCCAGACTTACCCGGCTTCCTTTGTCGAAAACGGTGATAAATTTGTTTTGAGGATAAATGGAAATAAATCCCGGAATTATCTGAGGCTCATTGATGAAAAAATACATGTTGTTAAATTTTTTCCAGGATCCCTGAATGCTATAATTTACTTTATGCGCAACATTTCCACGAAAGCCTCCAAACACACGCATTCCCCGATCCCAATCGAGCGTTGCAACAGGGTTTAACCATGGATTTAAGGTGGTTAGTTTTCTGTAGCCCTGATATTCAATACTGCCATCAATTCCCGCGAAAGCGGTGAGCGATTCATCAATTAAGTTGGCCGAGGCTTGCAGTATGGGATAGAAATAGAAATCAAATGAGTTGGTATTCAAAAAGTTAAACTGAAGTCCGGCATCAAAGCTAAACATGCCATAGTTTCCTTTAAAATAAGGCGTTGCTGTGATCAGCATGGAGGTAGCAGAACCAATGCTGTTGGAAGATCCAAAATAGGTAAATTGACCCCTCATTCCTAAATGTTGATAATCGAGTAAATCGCTTAAAGCATATTCTTTATAGGCGTTAAAGTCAAGATTGCCACTTGTTTCAGCCGATTGATAGTTATCAAAATAATACCACGCGTTCAGGTTGAGTTCATGGTGTAACTTTTTATTACTTTTGTAGTTACTTGTGAGTCCTACGTTGGCTTCCACCAGGTTAAAATATTGTTTCAATTGATCGTTGCTAAAATCTGCCGATGGAAAATCATCCGGTTTATAACCGTAATACCGGTTTGTATTGAATTGATAATTAAAACCTGTGTTAAGTAAATGGTTATTTAGAAATTTAGTGTAATCCAAATCGAAACCACTTTTGCTGTAAGGACTATTTTGGTAATCCTGGATGTTAGTAAACGAAGAAATGTGGTGTGCATGGGCATTAAACCGGTATTGATTGCGCTGACCATGCGAATGAAAGAACTCAAGATAGGGAGTCAGCAGGCTCCCAATCCCGGCAAGCAACATGTTGTTGTAGGTGTTTTCGCGAGTGGATGGGTTGATGGCCACCGGGGTGATTGGATCGCTCACGATTTCAGTAGGCTGAACAACTTCCAAAACTTCAAAAGTGAAAGAAGGTTTTTCATCTTCTGGACTGATTTCGGTCGCAGGCTGGAGGTTGATTTTAAAAGCTTCATTAATCGAAGGGTCGAATGAGCCAATGATGGTCACTTCTTCGCGGTGAGTAATTTCGTCAGTACCTTGCTGGCTAATGGCCGTCAAGGGAATAAACAAAAAAAACAACACCAGGTTTTGGATGAATCTATTTTGTCTCATTTTCATTATCTTCAATATTTTCGTTATTGGTTTTTGCATTTCTATCCTCATTCATTTTCTGAAGACGCTTAAGCTTTTCGACGGCTATTTTTTTAAGATCCTCCCCCTTGTAGTTTTCGATCACGCTTTGTAGCGTTTGTTCAGCCTGAAAAATATTGTCGCGGCCAACGTAAATATCTGCCAGCAGAATAAAGGCTTTGGCAATCCAGTAATCGGAGGAGGGATATTTTTCAGAAAGTTCATACACCGTGTTTTCGGCTTCTTCAAGCTTGTTTGCACGGTAGTTGAGCAGTGCCACATGGTACTTCGACTCGGCTCCTTTTTCTCCGGCGGATAGATTGGTGGTGATAGTAAACTCTTTTAAGGCTTGAGCCTGATTGTTTTCCGACATGGCTATTTTGCCCAATAAAAAATGAGCGTTGATAATTTGATCGTTACCCACCTTTTCTGTCATCAACAACTCTGTTGCGGCTTTTTTGGCTCCCGGATTATCACCATTCAGGTAGGCGCTCTGCATCATGCCATCGAGCGATTCGAGGCGCATCGAAGGGTTGTTATCCATTTCTGAAAGCCGCTTGTAAAATAACTGCGACTTACCATAATCACCACCGGCAAAAGCTGCTCTGGCCGATTTGATCAATGCTTCAGTAGTATATTGATTTTCGGGTAACGAAGCAATCTTTTCATAAAGAACCAGTGCCTCCTGATTTTTCCCTGTTTTTTCCAGGCACTGCGTGAGCTCATGATAAGCCGTGAGCACGAATCCTCCGTTTGGATATTGTTCCACATACTTATTTAACAAAGGAATGGCCTTGTCGCATTCATTGTTTAGATAATAGTTTTCCCCGGAGGTAAACGTCAGCGAGTCTTCCTGACTGGTGGAGATTTGAACAAAGTCGAGGCCCTTGGCATAGGTTAAATATTGATCAACTTTTCCCATGTCCATGTATATACTTTGTAGCGTATTCAACGCTTCTTTGGCTTCCAATGAAGCAGGATACCGGTCTACAACCTGCTTAAGAACTTTAATGGCCTCTTCAAACTGGTTGTTCTTGTAATAAAGAAAGCCCATTTTCACCAGGGCTTTTTTTGCCAGGTTGCTGGTTGGTTTTTCTTTTACCAATCGGTTAAAATAGTTGATTGCTAGCCTTTGATCATTCATAATCAGATAAGTAGAGGCTGTTTCATACAAGGCATCATCGTAATAATTCGATGCTTTGTACCGTTCGGTGAGTTGGGTTAGCGAATTTGTTTTTTGCTGAAAGTTGCCCGCCGATCCATAACAGGCAGCTAATTGGTATAGGGCATAATCAGCATCACGACTGTTCGCATCGATCACCTTTTGATACCATTGCATGGCTGTGGAATACCGCTTTAAGATAAAATAGCTGTCAGCAAGCCTTAACCGGGCATCTGCTATCAGATTTTTCTGTGCCGATGAACCGGAGAGAAATTTTTCAAAATCACGAATAGCAACCGAGTAATCCTTCTGGTTAAAAGAAGCATAAGCCATGTTATATTGGGCTGTCGAAATCAAGTCAGTTTGACCGGCTTCACGCATTTTGAGAAAGGCTGAGAATTTTCGCATGGCCAGGTCAAATTGCTTTAATCTGTAATAGGTGTCTCCTTGCCAAAACATGCTTAAGGCCATGAGCCGTCCATCAATGGGATAAGTCTGTGATTTTTCAAAATAACTTAGTGCATCGGTGTAAGCACCCCTATTAAAATATTCTATGCCCTGATTGTAAGTAATTTGCTGATAAACCTTCTGTAGTTGTTTGTCTGGCCGATTGGTTTTTTCAATTGACAGGATAGCAGCATCGTAGTTGCGACTGCTTAAATACAATTGTGAAAGCAGTGTGTATGCCTGGTTCGATTCTGATGTTCCCGGGTTTTCTTTTATAAATTCTTCGATGGTACTCACCGGGTCGTTATATGGATCACCACCCAGTGTAATGGTTGTTTTAACATAATTAAACAACGCGTCAGAGGTTAGCAGTGGGTCGTTTTTCAGTTTGTAAGCCTTTAAAAAAGCATTCTGTGCAAACTTCTGCTGATCGGTTGCCAAATAGCAAAATCCTAAATGATACCAGGCATTTTGTTCCATGGTACCGCCTTCTTTGGTTGCTTCCTGGAAATTGGGGATGGCGGCGGCCTCCTTACCATTCACGAATTTAGTATACCCGATACGGTATTGTTCGCCGGGACTCTGGTCATGCCTGCCCCCGTTTTCATATTCGGTATAATATTCCAGCGCATGTTTATAATCTTTGAGGTTGTAATAGGCATTTCCAAGCAACCGGGCCAACTCCTTCCTGGTGGTTTTGTCTGCCGATTCAAAATAGAGTTTCCCTTCATCAACCACTTTTTCAAATTGTCCCTGAATATAATAAATATGCATGAGGTAGTTGGGCACGTATTTTTTAAATCTCCGGTCGTTTTCGATGGCTTTAAATCCCTTCAATGCCTCATCATAGTTGCCCTTCATATATTGCAGGTGGGCGTAGTAGTAGTTTGCTGCCCTGCCGTATTCTGTTTTTGATCCGGTTATTTTGGTGAAGTTAGCAATGGCTGCATCGTACCTGTTTAACTTCATTTGACTGTAACCAATTTGGTAATAATACTCAGTTCGTTGATCTGCAGTTAATTGCTGTGGCGAAATTTGTTGAAACATTTCAAGTGCATCATCGTATTTTTTGTCCTTAAAAAGGAGCTGACCCAATTGAAAATGAATGGAAGGTATCCAGGCACTTCCGGGGTAGGTTGCAGCGAAAATCAACGCCTGATTATAAGCATCCTTGTCTTCAAGTTCTACTGCACAAACGATGCTGTAATAGGCCGCATTTTCAAAAAAGGCACCTTGCTTGTCTTTTTCTTCCTGCATTGCTTGTGCAAACATTTGCCTGGCAGCGCCATAATTTTGTTGTTCAAAAAGTGTGAGCGCGTTGCGATAGGTTTCTGAAGGAGGCATCCGATAGACCGTTTCCTGTGCAGGGATGCTGTTAATAATCAGGAAAATGAAAAAGAAAGTAAAGGAAATCAGTGATTTTATCTTCATTTGAATTCGGATCTAAAATAGAGTAAAACTAAACTTTGCACCATCGCGGTTTGGCCGGGGTAAGTTATTTTATTAACAAAATCCCTGTTCAAAAAACGCAAAAAACGCCGATTTAATATACTTTAGCCTTAATTATTAAAAAATATCTCTGAGTTGTTGGTCATAGGTAGTTTATGTTTTTGAGTATCAAAACAAATGAAGGAACCCGATAGAATTGTACGTATGTTAAGGTCGATGGCAACCATTTTTCTGGCTGTCGTGGTTACCGTCACAGGACTTTTTGGGCAGGAGCTAAACTTATCTACCCGGAGTAAAAAGGCTCAGAAACTATACCATCAGGCAGAGCAACAGGCCAACAAACGAAACCCTGAATTGGCTATTGACGCCTTGACGCAGGCATTAGAAATAGATGAAAATTTTATCGAAGGATGGCTTTTGTTGGCTGAAATGTGGCAAGAAGGGCAACAACCTGATAAAGCACTTGCCGCTTTTCAAAGGGCGTTTTCCATCGATTCTTTAAAATATCCACAGATGTACTTTTCCATGGGCTCGTTGGCTTATGATGTTGCAGACTATCGGCTCGCGGCAAAGTACTATAAGAATTATCAAACCCTCAATCAATTGGATTCCATTCAAAAAAGCGTGGTTTCTAAATCATTAAACATCGCACTCGTGGCCTCCAAACTTGAGTTCGATCCATCGGATGTTATTATAAAAAATACAGGCAGAATCATGAATACAACGTCTGATGAGTTTGTCAATTTTTTAACAGCTGACGATCAAATGATGGTGATTACCAGGAAAACCAGGCGTGATACGCTAATTGAAGGTAAGGAAATGTACGCCGAAGGTTTTTTTGTAGCTCATCATACGGATACCTCCTGGAGCCAGCCTCAAGCCATGCAGCTTCCCTGGGCTGATGGATACAATGCCGGCGGAATGAGTATGAGTGTTGACGGGCGCAGCATGTTGTTCACAGGTTGTTATTGGCCTGATAGCAAAGGAAGTTGCGATATTTATTACTCCAACAGGATCGGCCACACCTGGCAAACCCCGGTGGCCTTTAATTCCCGCATCAATACAACGGGATGGGAATCGCAACCTGTGATATCAGCAGATGGAACAACTCTTTATTTTACTTCTAAACGAGGGGGTGGAAAAGGAGGCGCTGACATCTGGAAATCGAATTATATTCCTGAAAAGGGATGGGGCACACCTGTTAATTTAGGCGATAGCATCAACACGGCAGGTGATGAAATGGCGCCTTTCATCCATGGTGATGGCCAGACACTTTATTTTTCGTCAAACGGTCATCCCGGGCTGGGAGGATACGACATGTTTTTCGTTAAAAAGGATGAAGCTGGCAGGTGGACCGATGTCAGAAATATGGGCGTTCCGATTAACACCAGCTATGATGAAGTGAACCTGTTTGTGAACCTGATGGGTACGCATGGTTGGATTTCTTCAAATCGTGAAGGTGGAATGGGTGGTATGGATATATGGGATTTCCCGATCCCAAAAACGGTGGCTCCTCAATCCATTGCGTTACTGGCCGGAATTGTGGTGGATAAACTTACGGGCAAGCCTTTGGAGGCTGAGGTTGAAATTCTGACACTTCCCGCGGTGATTGAACAAATAAACCTAAAAACGGACCCCCTTACAGGTGAGTTTTTGGTTGTTTTAAATCCAAAAAACAACTATATCTTTCATATTTCAAAGACAGGATACCTGTTTTATTCGGAACAGATAGTGATCGAAAACACCTCCAAGGAACCCCATATCGATAAGGTGTACGCTCTTCAGCCTGTTAAGTCAGGTGTTTCTATGAACCTCAACAATTTCTTCTTCAATTTTAACAGCGACAAGTTATTGCCTCCCTCTAAGCCAGAGCTGGATCGCCTGGTCAATTTTCTTATGGATAACCCAGCTATTGGTGTTCTGGTTACCGGGCATACCGACAGTATCGGGTCAGCGTCATTTAATCTTGAACTCTCTGGAAAGCGTGCCAAGTCAGTGGTTGCCTACCTGCTAAACCACGGAATTGAATCCGAAAGGATCACGTCGCAGGGAGTGGGAGATACCAAACCATTGGCCACCAATCAAAACGAGCAGGGCAGAGCCATGAACCGGCGCACGGAGATAACAATCAAAGATATTTTCTAAATTTATTAAAAACTGGATGAGTCCGGTCTAAAAAGGTAATAGAACGATTTCAGCCACTTTTACCCCTCCCTGCCTACCGGCAGGCAGGAATCCCCTAAAG
>PCUL01000233.1 GCA_002771745.1 Bacteroidetes bacterium CG18_big_fil_WC_8_21_14_2_50_41_14 | reverse complement strand
TTATCCACCCACGAATCCTTGGATTCAATTTCTGGGCAATGCCTACTACGCTTTTGAAGGTCATCTTTTCCACCTCTAGTTCTCCTAGTTTATCAGCTATTCGTTTGCAAGAGCTAATACTTATTGCACAGTCAAATCCGAGAAACACACCTTGTGTTTTCTTTGATTTCGTTGTTCGTGGCTGAAAGGAATATCCCAAAAAATCGAATTTGACTACTGGGTATTTTTCCTTCCTACGATAATCTTTACAGTAAACAATCTTGGTTTTATCTGGATGCAATTCCAGGTCAATGTTGTTTATCCGTTGGTTGATTAGCGTTAGTATATGCTCCGCATGGCGTTTACTCCTACAGTGAACTATTACATCATCGGCATATCTTGCAAAGTTTGCTGTTGGGTCTGTTTTCTCTAACCATTTATCAAAGCCATAATGCAGGAACAGGTTGGCCAATAGAGGGCTAATTACGCCTCCTTGTGGTGTGCCTTTTCCTTGCTTTGTGATTAGTTCGCCAGACTTTTTGAGTATCGGGGCTTCGAGCCATCGTTTTATGTAGAGTTTTATCCAGTTTTCCGGAACATGTTTCTCTACTGCCAGCATCAGTTTTTCATGACTAATATTGTCAAAGAACCCTTTGATGTCCAAATCTATTACCCAGTCGTTTTTCCTTGTGTTTTCCCGTACCTTTTCCAGTGCCTGATGGGCACTTTTATTTGGTCGGTATCCATAAGAATTTTCACTGAATATGGCTTCAAACCTAGGTTCGATGTACATTTTTATAGCCATCTGTGCCACCCTGTCGCTGATCGTTGGGATACCAAGTTTTCTGACTTTTCCGTCTTTCTTTGGTATTTCTACTTCTTTGACCGGGGGTGGAAAGTAACTTCCTGATGCCATGCGATTCCATAGTTTGTACAGGTGTTTTCTTCTGTTTGCATCGTATTCATCCATGCTTACTTCATCTGCTCCTGCACTCCCTTTGTTGGCTCGAACTTTCTTATAAGCCTCCCAAATCATTGAGCGGCTTATCGGTATCGATTTTGTCTCATTCCATAATTTCATCCTCTTACGAGTTGGTTAATGTAATGTTACTGTATAACCTAACCCCTTTGCTCCTTTTCCATTACAAAAAAATCATCACTACTACGGGTTAGTCTGCCCCTGCATACAACATCGGTATTTTGCCTCTGGATTGATTCCATTGAGCATTTCCCTTAGCATTTGAATG
>PCUL01000363.1 GCA_002771745.1 Bacteroidetes bacterium CG18_big_fil_WC_8_21_14_2_50_41_14 | reverse complement strand
GCTACATCGTTTCGCTGGAATCTATTGTAAAAAGAAAATTTGCCATTGAGGATGGAAGTACCATTATTTGGAATGGGGATCCTCTCGATGCCGAAATTTCTATTGATGCTGTCTATTCAGTTCGTACTTCCCCAATCAACCTGGTAGCTGATCAGATAACCTTAAGCGAAAGCGAAAAAAACACCTATAAACAACGCTATCTGTTCCTGGTATTACTAAAACTCCGCGGAGATATTTTACATCCCGAAATCAGTTTCGAAATACAATTGCCCCCTGAAGACAAGGGAATTTTAGGTGGTAAAGTAAATGCAAAATTGAACCTGTTAAATGAAGATCCATCAGCCTTAAACAAACAGGTATTTGCTCTATTAGTATTGGGCAGGTTTGTCCAGGAAAACCCGTTACAAACCGGTACCAGTGATGGAACATCAGCCCTGGTTCGTGCTACAGTTGGCAAATTTTTATCGGCTGAACTGAATAAGTTAAGTTCAAAGGTGGTTCCCGGAGTGGAATTGAATTTTGATGTACGTTCGTACGATGATTATGAATCGAGCCAGGCTGTTGGGAGAACTCAAGTGGACATCGGATTAAAAAAACAGCTATTTAACGAACGGTTATCGGTTCAGATTGGAGGTGTTGTAGATGTTGAAGGGGCCAGGGCCAAACAAAATTCGTTAAGCGATGTAACAAGTGATGTGACAGTAGAATACAAATTGACCAGGGATGGCAGGTATCGGCTGGTTGGTTTTAGTCACAATCGATACGCAGGTGCCATCGAAGGTCAGCTGGTTGAAACCGGCGTAGGTATTATATACGTGCGCGATTTCGATCAATGGAAAGAATTCTTTAAGACATTAAAACAACAAAAGTGATTCATCGAAAACCAATAGACATGACGCGATCGATCCTAAATAAAAGCATACTATTGATTATGCTGCTGCTTATTACGGCATGTACCGGTACGCGACATTTACCGGAAGGAGAAAAACTATACACGGGTGGGGTGATAAAACTGGAATCAAAAGACGACCTCAAAAATTCAAAAACCCGGTTTATTAAAAAGACGGCAGAAAATGGACTATCGCCAAAACCCAACAAACGTTATTTAGGTATGCGTCCCAAATTATGGATATACATGTTGGCCGGAGATCATCCAAAAAGTAA
>PCUL01000071.1 GCA_002771745.1 Bacteroidetes bacterium CG18_big_fil_WC_8_21_14_2_50_41_14 | reverse complement strand
CAGGCCTACCATCCAATGAGGTACTTTCACTTTTTTACGACAGCACCAACAATTCACTTCTCATTGGAACGAGCAATGGCATGTCAATACTGGATGTTGACAACTTTGACCAATACCAGGCAGTAGCTCCAAAAGTAATTATCACCGAGGTAAAAGCCGGCGATTCAACCTATACCAATTACAACAACCTGATTTTCAAACCTGAACAGCATGATATATCCATCGACTTTCAGGCCATCCATTTTTCCTCACCGGGTTCGGTAACCTATATGTATCGTTTAGACAACAATTGGCTGACAACTGATTTCAGCTCCCTGAATTTTATCAGCCTTAAAAATGGGACTTACAACCTTCAAATTATGGCCAAGGCTCAAAACACCTTGTGGAGTAAACCATATGTATTAAGTTTCCGCGTTCTGCCGCGGTTTATAGAAACTATCTGGTTTTACTTACTGATGATATTCCTCCTTTTGACTACAGGTCCTTCTATCCTGATGTTGAGCCTGAAGTTGAATAAAATAAAAGCAAATAAAGAACTTGCCCTTACGGAGCGAATCAACGAACTGAAACATCAGGCATTATCTGCCATGATGAACCCTCATTTTATTGCCAATTCACTGAACTCGGTTCAATACCTTGTTAACAGCAGGAAGTATGAGGACGCCAATAATTACATTGCGATGATGGCCAAATTAATGAGGAAAAATCTTGATACAGCCGGCAAGAGATTCATCAGATTATCCGATGAAATTGACCGGTTGAAACTCTACCTTGACATTGAAAAACTGAGGTTTCAGGAGAGTTTTACCTATGAAATTATTATCGGAGTCGAACTTGACACCAACACCGTTCTGATTCCAAACATGATCATTCAACCTTTTGTAGAAAACTCCCTTTGGCATGGGATCATCAATTCGGGGAACAGCGGTCTGCTTACTGTAGCATTTACCTTTGAGAATGTAGATATTGATTCGGTCATAGGCCGATCGTTAATCATTAGGGTAACCGACAATGGAATTGGTATTAACGAAGCAAGAAAACATAAAAAAG
>PCUL01000419.1:475-1187 GCA_002771745.1 Bacteroidetes bacterium CG18_big_fil_WC_8_21_14_2_50_41_14 | reverse complement strand
TTATCGGGTTTTGATCGGTTGAAGTAAAGCCCAATGGGCCACTCCATTCGTAAGTAGCACCGGGTTCAGAGGTGGCATACAGCTCCAGGGTATCACCGACACACAACGGACCATTGTTGCTCACCTGGGGAGGGACAATGGAGCAATCGGTTTCGCCTGTTCCGGAAGTCTTCTGAAAAGTTATGTCACAAGACTTGTTACGAAAGTTAGTTATGAGCAAAATATAATACTCACCCACTAAACCATTGGGTATGTAACACTTTTCAAGAGCCCACCTTGAAAAACTACAATCCACAATCTTATCAGATGTCAACTGACCTTCGCAAGGCATTACTGGATCAGTAAATGGCCCCCAGCAAATAAAATCTATATCTACACTATCATTAGGAGCTATCGGTATCGAGAACATTGTAATTTCAATATCTCCAGACACCTTCATCCTCATATGGAACCAAGAAGGACTATGCAAACCATATGAAAGACAGCCATAATCCGGACCAGGTTGAGCAACTAGGTCTGAAGAATCAGTGTGAAAAATATAGTTTTCGCTCGTGCAAAAAGGGTCAGAATTTTGACATAGATCACCTTGTCCGAAGCTTAATTTTATAAGACCAATAAAAAATGCAAGTAGTATTAATTTCTTCATCAATATTGGTTAATAATAAGTATATTTTCCACTAAAAACCTGATTTTGATTCCACCATGGCAAGCC
>PCUL01000419.1:183-420 GCA_002771745.1 Bacteroidetes bacterium CG18_big_fil_WC_8_21_14_2_50_41_14 | reverse complement strand
CCAATTTAGACAGATAACAAATAGGTTATTCTTCCTGTAAAATCAAATCCTTGTTAACAAGACTGTTATTCCGTTCAAAGAGTTGCAAGGGTTTGCATTTCAAATGGATACTATTCCAGCCTCACCAGTGGACCGGGCTCCAACACTGGCGTACGTTTTGCATTAGTACAAAGCGTGACAATTAGCAAAACCCTGCCTCAGTTTTAACAAGTAGCCGGCTCAGTTTTTATAAATGAA
>PCUL01000419.1:0-147 GCA_002771745.1 Bacteroidetes bacterium CG18_big_fil_WC_8_21_14_2_50_41_14 | reverse complement strand
CTGAATAAGTTGTTCATGGCATGTGAGGGGTCGGCATACCAGTCTGCCATTGGTATGAGACGAGTGCCAGTAAGGAGAATTTAATAACTTTTCCTATAAAAAATGGTTTAATCAAAAAAAACTCACTTTTATATTCAACCATTCTTT
>PCUL01000197.1 GCA_002771745.1 Bacteroidetes bacterium CG18_big_fil_WC_8_21_14_2_50_41_14 | reverse complement strand
GAAAACTGTCAGGCTAGTACAAACCAGACTATCCTGATTCACCCGCTTCCGGTGGCAGCTTTTACGGTGGCACCTGGCACCACCGTTTGCGTTGATGAACAACTTTCGTTTAGCGCCACCAGCACCACCAATATCATCGACTGGAACTGGAATTTTGGAGATGGTAATACAGGTACAGGGCAGAATGTCACGCACACCTACGCCACCTCGGGAACGAAACAAGTAGTCCTCACCGTTACAAATATCAATAGCTGTACGGACGTGGTAACAACCACCATCACGGTAAACCCGTTGCCAGCTGCTGATTTTTCTGTGTCAGTCAACGATACCTCCTGTTATGCAGAGTTAGTGAGCTTTAATGCTACCGGAACCCCTGACATCATCGATTGGCAGTGGCAATTTGGTGACGGGAATACCGCTTCGGGTCAAAATACAACCCATGCGTATACCACTTATGGGAATTTTACGGTAACATCCATTTATACCAATGCAAACGGATGTCAGGATATCACTTCACACATGCAAACCGTGGTCGATCTGTCGGCCCTGGATTTTTCGGTTACGTCTTCTCCAAGCTGTCCAGGGTATCCGGTGGATATCCTTGGAATTGGAAATGTGACCTTCACACCCTGGATTTGGAACTTGGGAGATGGCACTGTTGAGGTTGGTAAGGAAGTTGTTCATACTTATCCCAATGCGGGCACCTATGATATCCGGCTGGATGTTTGTACTCAAACGGTGGAAAAACAGTTGATTGTAAACCCGGTTTGTTCTGTTTACGCGGGTGATATGCAGTATACCTGCGAAGATGTTTACTTCAACTACGCTTTGTCGGCAACCCCTCCTACAGCTACAGGCGATTCGGCAGTCCGGTGGTTTACAACCGGATTGGGGACCTTTAACGATCCTAACCTTGTTACACCCACCTACTTTCCACATGTTTCAGAAGGGGCTACGCAAAACGACACCATCCTGATGATGATGGTTGGTTATGGATTTTATCCTTGTGATAACGACACAGCCTGGGCGCAATTGGTTGTTGTGCCTGGCGCCTTCGCGGAAGCAGGCTCCGATGAGAACTCCTGTTTTGGCGATCCCTATGATTTTGCCACCTCCACCGATTCAGTTTTTGCTACCAATTATGTTATGTTGCATTGGACAACCAGTGGAACA
>PCUL01000440.1 GCA_002771745.1 Bacteroidetes bacterium CG18_big_fil_WC_8_21_14_2_50_41_14 | reverse complement strand
TCAAGCCTGAAATTTTCCTGTGCTTTCAGGAAGTCGCTCCTGCTTGTTTGCATCCAACCCATGTCGTCAAATTCAATCAACAGGACTTCATCGGAACGCTCCATTTTAACCATATCAAAAACATACTGTTTTTTATCGTCATACAGCCTGATGATCAAACCCGGCAAACCTCTAAACTTATAGGGGCCATCGTTTACGGGAATATCGGTGGTGTACCATGCCACCCAGTGCCTGCCCCCATAGTCTGTGTAAGCGCAGTATGCCATATAATCTCCAATCGTATCAACCAAATCGGTCAGTTGCCAATTAAAAACATCCAGATTTTCTTCATATTGTAAAAAGGCCGGCATCACTTTATCGGTGTAAGTATATCGAGAGGCGGGATAATTTTTATAAATTTTATAACTATAGCGGGTTCTAAAATTTTGCATTTCAGGGCCATCCAAAAACTCATGCAACCTACCCTCCCGTTCTGCCTTTCGGCCCAATAATCTACGTGTATAAAAATTTTTACTCATAAACAGGCTTATTTTTTGGCCTACCAGCAGTATCATATTCTCGTGCCTCACTTGTTCCAGGTTATTGGTATCCTGTTTCCAGGCCAGGGAATAGGTAATACTTAGATTTGCACTATCCAACACCTTGGTAGGAAAATCGAAAAACTGGGCAGATGTTTGAAATGGAAGTACTTGTACTAGAACATACAAACAAATGATTGTAGCTATATTGTACTTTTTCATGAAAAGGTTGTTTTATTAATGAAACAGGAATTATCGATTTATATACTTTAGGCTATCGCAGCTTATGATCAATAAAACTTCACTTCTTCAATAAATAATTTATTGAAGAAGTGAAGTTATCTTAAGTCTAATCAATTGGAGGACAATAGATATCATCCCACGTTACATAATCGTAATCATCACAGACAACTGCCATATGCCCACAGAATTCTTTGAGTACACAACCCTCAGCTGCATGAGCCACTTTGGGTGCCGCTGCTGCCATTACGAACAATACAGCAATTATTGAAAATAATTTTTTCATGATATTTTTTATTAAGATAACAATGCTTTAATTCACATTCAAATAGCCACTTCGCATAAATTGTATACGAAGTGGCAACTTCGGTCGAATTTATTCTTGCCAAGCCAAAAGATATGTTTAGTTGATATACAGCCGCATGCTGTGAAAGTGAAAAAGCGGGTGTGAAGAGGCAAGACCGAAGCAAGAGACTTACGTGGTTGGCGCATGATGACTTTGTGTAAC
>PCUL01000318.1 GCA_002771745.1 Bacteroidetes bacterium CG18_big_fil_WC_8_21_14_2_50_41_14 | reverse complement strand
AGCACAGGGGATTGCAATTGTCTTTCATTTGGTCAATTACCCAACAACAGTTAAATATTAAAGATGAAGGAATCGGTAACCGGCAAATCAAAAATAAATTACTCCAGGCCCCTCAATTTGGCTTTCGTTATACATTTGGTGGTTTCTGGGAACTACGAACTTCCTGGAACTATTTTCAAAGGATGAGTGATCCGGATGATTTTTATTATTCCTATATGCTTAAGAATTATCGGGAATTGATTAAAAAAGATGCTCTGATTCAGCGAACAAATCAGCATATTGCCGGGTTTTCTCTTTTCTATCGGAACTCAATTACTGCTTTTTTCAATACCATGTCATATTACTTTGTTCAGCGTGGGATGAACCTGCTATACAGCAATCAATTGCAGGATGACGGATCGTTCGTATTGACTGCCATCGAAATTCCCAACACAAGTTTTACCCACAGCATAAAATTGAGATCAAGTAAGTTTATTGCAGCACTTAAGTCATCAATCAGCCTGAGTGCACTTTTTATGACGTATAGTGGCAAAACGCTTGTAAATGAAGAACTTTTTGATTCAAGGACAAGTCAGTACTCTCTGGTTCCGGAGATTTATTTTCAAACCACCTCCTGGATGAATTTTAGCTATAAGTTTGCTATTGAGGTAATGAATTCAAAAATAAACGAGGAACTCCGCAATCAAATAAAGTTGAATAAGCATTTTTTTAGTTTTAATGTGTTTCCGCGAGAAAATCAAATGTTAAACCTAAACCTGGAATATTATGTGTATAACCAAACCAGGTATAATTTTGTTGACTTGATGTATCGCTATTCCATTGCCAAAACAAAATTTGACATTGAATTAAGATGGAATAATGTTTTTAATAGCAAAACCTATGTTGTGCAACAGCTCAACCAATTTATCGTGACTGATTACAAACAAATGCTGCGCCCTTCCCAGTTATTATTGGGACTAAAATTTTCATTTTAAAAACTGAGGTAAAATACAAATCATCCGCACTATGTGCAAAAAATGGCATTAGAGAAGGAGGGTGGGCTCACCTGCTTATTCACAATCAATTAACAAAAATTCTCTTACTGCTCCTTCAGCATTTCCCCTATGGCCGGGTGCAACATTAAATTGATAAGGATGGAATCGCCACCGCCGGCTTCGCGCAGGATGTCAGAAAGCTGACGTTTTTTGTCATCGGTTGGTAAATCAGCGGTAATTATTTGCCTGAGCTTTTTTACCTGATTGCCTTTC
>PCUL01000146.1 GCA_002771745.1 Bacteroidetes bacterium CG18_big_fil_WC_8_21_14_2_50_41_14 | reverse complement strand
GCAATTAAAAGTCAGGGTAAAGATACTGCCATTTCCGGGTTCGCTGTGTACCTGGATGGTTCCGCCATGAGCGGTCACAATGGCTTTTACATAACTCAATCCAAGTCCGAAACCTTTTACATTGTGTATGTTGCCGCTTGGCCGGCGGTAAAACTGATCGAAAATGTGCTGCTGAACTTCTTTGGTCATGCCCACGCCATTATCGGCTATCCTGATAATCAGTAAGTTTTGCTGATTGTAGGTTTCAACCACAATCTCAGGTGGTTTTTCGGTGTATTTGATGGCATTGTCCAGCAGGTTGTTCACGAGGTTGGTAAAATGTACTTCATCGGCCAGCAGTTGGTCGCAGGAAGCACGCAGGACAGAAATAATACGCCCGTTTTTTTGCTGTGCACTCAGCTGCAATACATCAATGGTATGCTCAATGGCTTCGTGTGCATTCATGGGTTGTGGTTCGATGTGGATATTCCCCCTTTCAATCAAAGCCATTTGAAGTACTTTCTCAACCTGACTGTTCATGCGTTTATTTTCCTGCCGGATGATGCCCAGATAGTATTTGGTGGGATCGGTCTGCCCGAAGACCTTGGGCGAAGAAAGGGCATCCGCAGCCAGGCCGATGGTGGCAATGGGCGTTTTAAACTCATGCGTCATGTTGTTGATGAAATCGGTTTTTATCTGCGACATTTTTTTCTGCTTCAGCATATAAAAAATGGTAAACCAGAAGGTGGTGAGGATAATGAGGGTAAAGACCACACTTCCGGTGATGAGTAAGGTGAGCGATTTGAAGATGTAGCTGTTTTTGGAAGGAAAACTTAACAGCAGGTACATGTTTTTACGGAAGAAGTCGTTGGGAAACAGGTTGACTTTGAAGGCCGTTTTCAACTCTGGCGGTGCTGCTTTGGTGGAGGAAATTACATTTACAGAATCACCTGCTTCCTGCACAACCTGATAGTAAAAAGGCAGGTCGATGCCTCTTGAAAACAAGGCATTTCGAAGTAATGTGTCCAGGTTGGAAACAGGGAAGTTGTCCAGCATTTTATTGGGGTCGAAGCTGTACTCTACCACCCATTCTTCCATATTTTTGTTGAATTGTTCCAGTTTTTCCTCAATCACCCTGGCTTTTTCTTCTTCCGCCCTGGTGCTGTGTTCATCCATTTTATGCCGGATACTGTCGTGTATTCTCTGCAGTTCAAAAAATTGCGGATTCTTATCTGTAACCCTTACAACATTTGGTTCAGAGTCAGATACCCATTCCACGGATTCTTATCTGTAACCCTTACAACATTTGGTTCAGAGTCAGATACCCATTCCA
>PCUL01000131.1 GCA_002771745.1 Bacteroidetes bacterium CG18_big_fil_WC_8_21_14_2_50_41_14 | reverse complement strand
AGACAATAATAAAGGTGGTTCTGGTGAGAGCAATAACCGAAGAAGGTAATATTTGTCCTCCATCATTTGAAGTCCGGCTGAACAATACAATGCCAACAGCCAAAGGGATTTGCCACAATTGTTCTGCAATCTGGGTAGCCAATGCATATAAACCCACTTCGTTTATGGTTGAAAGTTTTTCGAGCAGCAAAATATCTACCTTATAGTTTAGCTGTAGGATAAAAAATGACATCGAAAACAATAGGCCCATCCTGAGTAAATGCCTAACAATCACCGGATGATAAATTATTTTGATTTCGAAATTCTTAGTCAGCATGCGCATGGCTACCATGGCTACCCACGTGTTGGCTGCCAATGTGGCTATTACAGCTCCCAACAACCCATAATCCAGCCACCAAACCAGGACAGCTGCCAACACCAGGTTAATCACATTGATCATCCAATTAAGTTGGTTCGACTTTTTGATTTCGTCTTTTCCTAAAAATACACCGCCGACATAGATGGTGGCCAGCCTGAACGGAATCACAAAAAGCACGAGCGAGATCAACAGGAGCGTAAATGAAGGTTCCCGGTAGAAATAAAATCCAATGGCACTTAACAAAATACCAATTGTGCTTGAACCGATGAGGATTAACACGATGGAAGAAACCAAATGGTTTTCATCGTATTTTTTACTGCCAAGCAGATAAATAGATGCTCCACGGATACCCAGATGCGTGAGGCTCACCACAATAAGCGGTACTACGATTAAGGCATTGTATGCGCCATAACCATCTGTGCCCATCACACGAGTCAGGACAACTACCATCAGCAGAGCACTTACCAGCGACACAACATTGCTGTTGAGCACTCCCATAAAATCACGAAAAAACCCCCTTTTTGCCATGGCTTTGGTTCGATTTGAGCTAAGTAAGCAAAGGTCGTTTTTTTTCGAATATGATGTAAGCAAAGCCATGTCACTTTATGAGCTAAACGCATCCATTCCCTTTTTATATTATTCCTTATCTTTGCCTCAAAGATGCACCTACTACATGACTGAAAGAAAACGAAAATTACTACTTATCAACCCGCTTAACTCCACACGTAAAGGGTTGATTATACACAAACATGTCATCTATCCCCCCATAGGTTTGGGTATTATTGCCACACTTACCCCTGAACGCTGGGAAGTGGAAATACTGGACGAGAATTTCGAGCAATTTACTTATAAGGAGGCTGATTTGGTTGGCTTTACCGCGCTAACGTCCAGTGTGACCCGAGCTTATGAGCTGGCAACCATCTACCGCGATAAAGGTATTCCAACAGTTATAGGCGGCATTCATGCCTCCATGGTACCTGATGAAGCCATCAGTTTCTGCAATACCGTGGTGATAGGAGAAGTGGAGAGTGTATGGTTAACACTGATAGAAGATTTTGAACACGGGAAAATGAAACAGTCCTATAAGGGGCAATTGCTTTCCATGGAAAATGCCGTGATGCCTTCACGTCATTTGTTTCACCCTGATTATAAATTTGCCAGCATTCAGACTTCACGTGGTTGCCCCATGAGGTGCGATTTTTGCTCTGTGCACACTTTTAACGGAAGTTCCTATCGCCAGCGACCCGTTGAGGAGGTGTTGGATGAACTGGAAACGGTGGAACATTCAATGGTCTATTTTGTTGATGACAACCTGATTGGATATGGTAAAAGGTCGCAGGAACGGGCCATTCGACTTTTCAAGGGAATCATTGAACGAGGTATTAAAATAGAATGGTTTTGTTCTGCCTCCATGAACTTTGCCGACAACGAAGAAGTGCTAAAATATGCTGCGGAGAGTGGCTGCCGGATGGTACTGCTGGGCATCGAATCGGAGCGCATCGATCAGTTGAAGGACATGAACAAGAACCTGAACGCGAAAATGGGCATCGACAGCTATGACAAAGTATTTGAAAAAATTCATCAATATGGAATCAGTGTGTTGGGTGCTTTTATCTATGGCCTTGAGACCGATACCCCTGAAAGCATGGCGCAACGCACTGAGTATATCAACAATGCTTCCATCGATGCGGTGCAATCCACCATCCTGACGCCCTTACCAGGGACGGGTTTATTCGACCGCATGACCAGGGAAAATAAAATTGAGCTGAACAATTTTCCCCAGGATTGGGAACATTATCATTTCGCGGAAGTGGTGTTCAATCACGATTTGATGGGCCGGAAAGAATTGATGGAGGAAATCAAAAAAAACTGGGACAAACTGTATAACGAACCCATCTTAAAGAAGAAATTTATCAGAACCATTAAACAGACTAAGAGCGCCACCGCTGGCATCTGGTCCTATGGCTCCAACCTACAATACTATAATCTGGCGTTTGAGGGCGAACGTCCGGTACGCAACCTGGTGGATGTCTTTGGGTTATCTTCTTTCAAATCGAACCCCTTTGTTTAGTTAACTGAAAGATGACAAAAAGAAACAAACTGCTACTCATAAATCCACTAAGTACAAAACGAAGAGGACTTATCCGCGATCAGCAAAGTATTTTTCCGCCCATGGCTCTGGGCATTATCGCGGCGCTTACCCCGGAACAGTGGGAGATCGAGCTTGTGGATGAGAATTTTGAACGTTTTACTTACAGGGAAGCCGATTTGGTTGGAATTACGGCACTTACTTCACAAGTGACACGTGCATATGAGCTGGCCTCAGTTTATAAAGAAAAAGGCATATCCACGGTAATGGGTGGGATTCATGTGTCGATGTTGCCCGATGAAGCGGCGCAATATGCCGATTCTGTTGTGATTGGTGAAGCTGAAAGCGTTTGGGGAACCCTTATTCATGATTTTGAATCCGGTACACTAAAAAAAAGATATCAAGGGAACTTATTGCCATTGGTTGATTCACCATTCCCCAGAATAGATTTATACCACCCAGGCTACGTGTTTGGCAGTGTCCAAACCACACGTGGGTGTCCTATGAGTTGCGATTTCTGCTCTGTTCATACGTTTAATGGGCATCAGTACAGGGCGCGTCCGGTAAAAGATGTGGTGGATGAATTCGAGAAAATCCCTCAACAGAAGGTGTATATTGTTGATGACAACTTGATAGGGTACACGAAAAAATCTGCTGATCGTGTGTTGGAAATCTGCCGGGAGATCATCCGGCGCGGGATTAAAAAAGACTGGCTCTGCGCGGCTTCCATGAATATCGCTGACCATGAGGAGGTGCTTCATTATGCTGCCAAAGCGGGGTGTAAAATGATTTTTTTAGGCATCGAATCAGAACTCATCGATCAACTGGAGTCGGCCAATAAAAGGACAAACCTTAAAATTGGAATCGCCCACTTTGATGAAGTTTACCAAAAAATTCACGCCCATGGAATCGCGGTTTTAGGTGCTTTTATTTTTGGGCTCGATACCGACACGCCTCTCACCATAGCCAATCGGGTCGAATACATGTTGAATTCGGACATTGATGCCATGCAGGCTTCCATACTCACCCCTCTTCCGGGGACACCTTTGTTTAACAGAATGGCAAATGAAGACAGGCTGATTCACAAAAACTTTCCAGAAGACTGGGCCCGTTACGATTTTGTTGAAGTTGTTTATCGCCCGGCACTCATGACCCAGGAAGAATTAACCACTGAAATCAATAAAAACTGGGCCAAATTGTATGATGAGAAAAACCTGAAGCGGAAATTTCTCAATGCCCTTAAAAAGTCGCACAATGCGGATGCCGCCTTGTGGTCATATAATTCTAACCTGCATTATTACAATTTGGTTTTTGAAAATAAAAGAGAACGGATCAGCATTACTGATCAAATATACTAAGGAAGCTAAAACGCTCTACCTTCACAGTCGTTTTTATTCAATAAGTTACCATACATGATTTTTGAGACCGTCTTAAAATTGCCAAAAAGGAATTATTTTGAAACAGAAATAGCTAAATATGAAGAAAAAACTACTTTTAATTAACCCTCGAAACTCCTATAAGGCCGGAATTTATCATGAGGGTGATTTTAGTGTTCCACCAATGGGGCTGGGGATTATTGCCGCACTGACCGACTCAGATTGGGAGATAGAAATTTTGGATGAAAGCTTCGATGTGTTTCAGGTAAAAAAAGCTGATCTGGTAGGTTTTACAGGATTAACTTCTCAAGCCACCCGGGCTTACGAACTGGCTTCTATTTACCGGGAGTTAAATATTCCAACCGTGATGGGTGGAATCCATGCTTCCATGTTACCCGAAGAAGCATTAAAATATGTGGATGTGGTGGTAAAGGGAGAAGCTGAAGGTGTTTGGAGGGAATTGCTCCATGATTTTAAGCAGGGAAGTCTCAGAAAAATCTATGAAAGTGAATTACAGGATTTATATACGATGCCTCCGCCCCGCATCGATTTATATAGCCCTAAATATGCTTTTGGAAGTTTGCAGACTACACGGGGTTGCCCCATGAAATGCGATTTTTGTAGTGTGCATACCTTTAACGGGCGAAAATACAGGTATCGAAATGTTGCGGAAGTGGTGGATGAGTATAAACGAATTCCTCAAAAAAGTTTGTATATTATTGATGATGATTTTTTTGGCTATGGGTCCAAACACGCTCAACGGGCCAAAGATATTTGTAGGGGTTTTATTGAGAGTGGTATTAAAAAGGAATGGTACACCTTTTGTTCAATGCACCTGGCCACCGATGCGGAAGCCCTGCAACTGATGGCACAAGCCGGGTGTCGCATGATATTGCTTGGTATTGAGTCGGAGATAGTGGAACAGTTGGTGGCTTCCGAAAAATTGACAAATATTAAAGTAGGTGTGCAGAATTACGAAAAAGTGTACGATGCATTTCACCAGGCCGGGATAGCTGTTTTAGGAAGCTTTATTTATGGGTTGGATACCGATACGGTACAAACCATTCGCAACAGAACGGATTATTTTATTAATTCAGGTGTTGATTGCATTCAACCAGGCATGCTTACACCGCTTCCTGGTACGCTTACCTACCAAAATCTGTTTAAAAGTAACCGAATAAATAACATGGATTATCCAAAGGCATGGGAGAAATACACCTTCTTTAATTGCGTTATTGACCCCATAAATATGTCTGTGGATGAGTTTACTAAGTTGATGCACGAAGAGTGGGACAGGATGTTCGATTTGAAAGTACTAAAGCGAAAATATTTAAAGACATTAAAAACCACTAAAAATCCAATTGCTGCCGGTTGGGCACTTTCAACTAACCTTAAATACCACAATACGGTATTTGAAGGGATAAGAGAACCTTATGATTATCAAAAAATCTATCGTGAACTGACATCAATGACCTTAAATTTTGAT
>PCUL01000091.1 GCA_002771745.1 Bacteroidetes bacterium CG18_big_fil_WC_8_21_14_2_50_41_14 | reverse complement strand
TTGCCCTTGTCCACAGCGGTGTATTTGGAAAAAATCACCATCCCCGATAACAGATCATATTTAGGATTAAAATAGCTTTCGTAGTAATAAATACCCGTGTTCAGTTCGTCACGTGTGTTTTTGAGTGTCTCGTAAATCTGGCGACCGGTTGTTTGGTATTCCTGAAGACAAACGATGTCGGCCTTTTCATTGTTGATAAAGGTCAGGATATCACTCTGAATGCCGGGCTGCGGCGTTTTGTTCCCATCCCTGAACTGCTGCACGTTATAGGTTAATACCTTCACAACTCCCTGAGCGTTGTCGGCGGAATCGGTATGAAAAGGCATTTGAAAATTATCGAAGAAGTTGTTTGCTCCAAAGATTAAAATGATAACGGGAATAACTGTAAACCAGCTTTTTCTGATCAACCAAAATACCATGAATACTACATTGGCAAATAAAATCAGGGGGAAAAACAAACCAAAAATTGGAATATAGCCATTTGATGAAGGTGGTATTTTTCCTGCCATCAACCCAAAAACAAACGCAGCCAATGCAACCAGATTGAGCACAGTAACGATGTAGAGCAAGACCCTGACCAGGCTGCTCGTATTGGAGGTGCTTTTAGATGTGTATTTAAACAAGTTCAATGTTACGGTTAATTTGGGCACTAAATTAAGCCAAAATTTGGCATCCTGATGGGGTGATGAGTGTCAAACTGTCTAATTATCTAAACCTGTTTCCAACGGAATAAGAATAAACCTATTGGAATTTAACATAATCGGGTGAAAAATTACTTTTTATTGCTCGATTTAAATAGCAGTTCTTTTTCATCTGTCGACAGGCTTGAATATCCCGATTTGCTGATTTTATCCAGTATTTTGTCAATTTGTTCCTGGGTGGCCACACGCCTGCTGTTGTATTCAACATCTGACAAAGGCTTGCTGTTTCCCGGGCGGCTGGTGGTATATTTCATAGATGCTTTGTGGGAGGAGGTCACTGGCTTTTTAAACCAGTCGAAGATTCGATAGAAATCGTTTCCTTTTTTTAACTGGAAAGAGTATGCAAATCCCCAAAGGGCACCACCCAAATGAGCAATGTGCCCTCCGGGATTGCCATGCTGGATACTTAATAAATCGATACCAATAAAAGCGATAGCAAGGTATTTCATTTTTAAACGCCCAAACAGAAACAAATGGACAGTGTAATCAGGAACATAGGTGGCAATGGCTATAAAAATAGCCAGGACGGATGCAGAAGCTCC
>PCUL01000316.1 GCA_002771745.1 Bacteroidetes bacterium CG18_big_fil_WC_8_21_14_2_50_41_14 | reverse complement strand
CTATACCTAACAGGTAATAAAATATAAACGAAAGCGATAAGTTAGTAAAAAGACTAAGCACGATGAGCAATACATAGCGAAAACTTAAACTAACCAGGAAAACAAAAACCAGCAAGATGAAGAAAGTAAGCAGGGTTCGCTTATATAACTTCGAAAGCTCGTTGCTAACATATTCAGTTGAATCATAAGAGGTTTCTAATACATATGCATCGGGTAAAACGGATTTCATCTGGATTATTTTTCCGCGTATAAGTGTGGCCAGCTTCAAGGCATTGCTTCCTTTTTCAGGATAAATAACCAGGTTGATGGCATTTTTCCCATTTACTCTGAAATAGGAATTGGCTTCTTGTTTTACCCTTTCGATACGGGCTATTTCGCCTAAATAAATAATCCTGTTGCCTGCTTTTTTTACCGGAATGTTCTCCCATTGAATATTCATTGAGGACTGCAAGGCTAATTTCACGGACATTTTTTTTTCTGTACGGCGATTTTCTCCCTGTTCATATTCAATAACATGTCCAATCGGTTGATGGTGGAAAAACAATTTCAGTGCTTGCGTAATGTCTTCAGGCGTAATGGATAAGCGGTTGATGGTTTCCGGTTGATATATCACCTGCCACTCATTGCCGATACCACCGTACACTATTATTTTTTCAATTCCGGCGATTAACGCCAGGTCTGTTTTGAGGTAGTTTTCGACGTATTCCTGAAGTATTTCGCTGTCGTGCGAACCAAATAAAGTATAAATGAGCAATGGTTTTTCATCTTCTTCATCGGGAGTGCTAAGGTTGATACTTGGGTAGCTTACCCCAACAGGCAAGCTTGGATACAACCGCCTGATAACAGCAGACATCTCAAGGCGCAACTGGTTCGGGTCAGTGTATTTATCTATTTCAATGTCTATTTTGGAATAACCGGGCGACGAAACTGAACTGATGTTCTTAATCCCCTTTAGTGTGTTAATGGCGGCTTCCAATTGTGAAGTCAATTGCCCCTCTACAATGATGGCAGAGGTGCTTCCCCACGTACTGGTGATGGTAAATGATGCCAAACCTGCTGATGGCTGCAACCGAAATGAAAGCAATGGTACAAATACCCAACCCAACAAACTTATGGCTGTAAATATAAGTACTATTGAGAAAAAGGGAACACGTTTGCCGCTCATGATCAGGTTTTGAAAAAGGTCAAAATTAGGAGTTTTTCTATTGTATCCATCATTGCTTTACATTTGGTGCAACTAATCAGGTGATAATTTTAAGTTGCCTGCCTGCCGATAAGCT
>PCUL01000138.1:45837-46858 GCA_002771745.1 Bacteroidetes bacterium CG18_big_fil_WC_8_21_14_2_50_41_14 | reverse complement strand
CCAGCGGTCGTTCATCAGATAAAAGTTAGAAGGGTCAAGGGTGAGTTTGTAGTGAGCGGCATCTCTGTTGAGTTGAGACCGAATCAACAACTTTTTGTGCTGCTGGTCATCGGTAGACGAAACGTTTGCCCACATTGTATTCTCTGACAGTTTTCCATCAAACAAAAAATGATCCACCTTGATTTGTGGGTTTGAAATGTTGCTGCTCGAAATCTGATATTTCAAGGCATTTGAATCCGAATTCACATCTAAAATTAGGTCATTTACTTCGATATTTCCATACATCAGGTGTTTCATGGTAGCGTTCAGTTTCAACTCCTTTTTAAGGGTATTAAAATCTCCACGAATGAAAATGGGATCGAAATCTGTTGGCAGAGGAAGTAAAATTTTTGAAAGAATGGGATGGTTACGAATCTGGATTTCAAAATTAAATTGAGAGAGTTCGCTGTCGCTGAGTTGAGGGATAGAATCTGAAAATTGAAAATATTGATTTATAAACCGGTTAAGTTCCGCAGGAAGCCCGGAAGGAGAAACCGCTCCTTCAAATTGTAACCCAATGACTGCATTGCTGGAAGTTAACTTGCTGTCATTGGTTTCATTTATCGAAGCAGCAAATAGGGAATCAACACCATATCTTTCACCTGCATACACAAGGATGAGGTTGTTAATTGTTGCTTTTCCAACCATTTTATTGGCTGAATCCATTTTTAACTTGGCTGATGCAACCAATCCCATGCCTATCGGCAGGCGGGCTATTTGCAAGTCATCTGTTGTGAGATGAAGTTTTTGAAGGTCAGCTCCCTGCACGTTTAAATTGAAATGTACCTCTTCCTCGTTTTGGTTAAGGTTTACCGACCCATCCAAATCAAATACCGCGTTTTCATCGTTCAGGTTTATTTTTCCGCCAAATTGCCGCCCATTTATATTGCCGTTTAATTTAAGATGCTGGTAGTTGTATCTATTTAGAACCATTTGAGATACTTCACCTGTTATTATTGCCTGAATGCTATCCTGGTTTAGT
>PCUL01000138.1:22705-45788 GCA_002771745.1 Bacteroidetes bacterium CG18_big_fil_WC_8_21_14_2_50_41_14 | reverse complement strand
GTCGATTGTGGCGAAAATGTTGGCTGCACCAAAACTACTGCCCATGCTTATCGTTGATTCAAATTCCTTCAACCGTCCGTTAAAATCGATTTGCAACTCAATATTTTCGGGAAGTTCCATGTTGTTTGGAATCGATGAACCGGCTATCATTTCAATGTCCTTCCTGCCCGAAATAATATTCAGGTTGGGAAAATCATAATGAGCAGTTTGTAGGTCAGGCAAGCCTGTAATATTGAAATCGGTTTGTAACAGGGTATGGTTTCCTGTGCTTATGACCAGATTTTTCCCGCTGAGATCATTCACAGCTCCCGTAACAATTCCTGAAATGGTGGTGGTAATTGCAGGGTCGTTAAAAAAAGGAAGCTCAATAAGTTGAGGGCTAAAATACAGGATATCCGAATTTTTAAAACGGACATTTTTCAGGTTTACATTCAATACCATGAAAGGAAAAGAATCTTTCAATGAATTTAAAGAAGTATATTGAATGGCCAGGTCCGCATCAATCGAGGTATTGGTGGTTTTAAGTTTCAATTGATCTGCCGTGATTGAATGTTGATCCATACTGAAATCCGTTTCAAATTGGACAATTGAGAACTGATCTTCATCCACGGCGCTGAATTTTTTAATTGAGGCCAGGATGGTATCTGATGAATAGGCAACATCTTTCGCTACAAGGGTTACGTGCTGATAATCCAGGTGATCTGCATCAAATGCGTTTGTTGTGGCCGTTTTATCTCCTTTATGGTAAGCCAGTGAATTGTTATCCAGGTTGATGCTGTTGGCGGTTATTTTCCAATCACCTTTTTCAGAAGCATCAGGAAGGGGTGCAATGGTGTCAGGGGATGATTTTTGGTCACTTGTATTAAATTGCAATTCGCTTTTTAACAAGGAGAGTTGATCCAGCGAAACCAACTGCTTTTGCAAATCAACAGCGCCCTTTTTGAGTTCAAACTGGTTGATGTCGGCCTTAATCGTTTGATTGTTCGTCGAATGCCCGTAATCAAGAGTCGAGTTTACGATCTGAACGTAATTGGCTGATATTAAAGGTAATATTCCTGTTGAGTTGCTCTTTGCAGGTTGGGAGGATTCCATGATTTGAACCTGCACATCCAGGCTCTCAACCAGTAATTCATCAACAAGAAAAATAGATTTTTCGAGATCAATCCCATCTACATGCAATTTCAAATTTTTAAGCGTGGTCGATAAATTCATTCCGCCGTATGCATCATTATAATGAAAGCGGATATCGCTCATATTCACCTGACCAATGCTGAAAGTCCAGGCAGGTTCTGAGGTGGTGTCCACTTTTGATTGATTAGACGTATCGCTAAAGGCTGTGATTAGAAAATTGAAGTTGAACAGCGAATCGGATGTGGACCTGTTAAGGTTGAGATTCACGTTCTCAAGAGAGAAGGAGAGTATATTTATCCTTTTATACAGCAAGTCGAATAATGCGATGTTAATTTTTAGCTCCCCGGCGTACAACAGCGTATCCTTTTTCAAGTCTTCCAGAAAAAGGCCCTCAATAACAACTGATTTTGGAAATGAAATCCGGAGTTTCCTGATATCAACCTTGGTATGCGTTTTATTGCTGACGAACGATGCAGCTGAATGGACTAATTTTGTTTGAATGGCGGGAATTTGAATGAGGACTGTGATACTGATCAAAAAGATTAATAGGGCAAAGATCATCCACAGGATGACATGAAGTGATTTCTTTATAAATGAATGTTTTTTACTCATTTACAGGTTTATTCAAAATAGCAATACAGGCTGTCAATGGTCGAAGATTCATCATGTATTTACATCCGGGGTGAATATGGTTCATCAAACAAAAGATATTCTTAAATTCATGCGTCATTAGCAGCTATCAAAGATAGCTTGATTTTGTTCCACTTTATTACATTACTTTGGCTAAGAGTTACATCATTCACATATTATCAATGGCAATGAGTGCCTGATAAAAATTGAGAATATAATTTCCTTTTTATAAAAATCAAATCAATGGTGATAATGGGATTCTCATTCTTAGTGGTGGTAATTGAAAAATGAAGGGAACGACTTTCCAAAAACGTGTGAAATGTGTAAAGATTTTCTGAACCGATGTAACACATTTTTGACCATAATGAATCAAATTTGCACTCAGATTATAAGTAGAACACTTTATGCTTAAAATACATTAACTAAGCTGTCAACCAAGTCCCCTCATTTCATAAATGTGGGTCAACTTCAAAAGAATGTAAAAAAAAAAACACGGTTTCCGATGAACTATAATGAAGACAGTGTGGAATTACAAAAATCAATGGCGCATGTTGTGGTTGAAATTATTACATATAAGCCAAATGCAGTGGTAAGAAAAACCATCATCAACAGACCCACAGGCCATATCACGGTGTCCTCTTTTGACTTGGGGGAAGAGCTTGTTGAAAAAATTGCACCATTCGACAACTACATTCAAATCATTGAAGGGAAAGCCAACATGATAATTGATGACAAGGAATTCGTCCTAAGTCTTGGTGAGGGAATTATCATTCCGGCCCACGCGAAATTGAAGTTTCATGCCAACGAACAATTCAAGATGGTTTCCACCATGATCAAAAGCGGGTACGAAGGTTTTTGAATCAAGCTGTTTGATTCGATACCATGCCAGATAAAATTTATTTGAACAGGAGATCAATATCAATAAAAAGGCGGGTGATTGGCTCAAATACCCGATTTCTGTATTAAGAAAGTGACTAAATTGCATCAATTAACATAATTAAAGGAATAAATCCAACAATCTCAATAATTTAGAGTATCTTTGCAGCTCACAAATATTATAACAATGAATAATGGTACAGTAAAATTCTTTAATGACGAGAAGGGATTCGGATTTATTAAAGATGCAAATTCATCAAAAGAGTATTTCGTACATTCAAATGGTCTTAAAGACATGATCAGTGAGAATGATGAAGTAACCTTTGATTTAGAAGAAGGAAGAAAAGGATTAAATGCAGTCAATGTTAAACTAGCATAGTTTATTATATTCAACATTTAAAATTTTAAGTCCCGCTTTTAGCGGGACTTTTTTTGTTTACCCAACTTACATTTAATCTGAATGAAATTCTTGTCTTTCAATGAATTGGATTTTTTTTGAGAGATCATTTTATCCTTTTCCAATCAGCACATCGATGTGTTTTTCGATCACCATTCATTGCTAAACTATTTTAAAATGCCGAAATTCGTTACCAGGAAACCAGAATTTCGTGGCTTAGGATCAAACGCAATCCTATAACCATGATAAGGGTGGTCAATACGATTACTTTTGAGAGGCTGATGTAACGGTCCTCTTCATCAAAGTATAGGGTTTCCATGTAATTGACCCGGCCAAAAATAATAATCAACAATACTCCCAGGCTCATCCATGAGTATCTTTCCTGAAAACGCAAATCAGGTAGAAAATAAAGGGTGTATAATAAGGTGCCCACAACAAAAGGAACGATGATTTGAGCAGTAAAAAAGAAGGGAAAGTTTTTTTCGCTTAGTTTGTTATAATAACTATTAGCAGAAATGGCTACTGGTTTCGACATAAAATAGGCTGTCGCCAGAAGACCAAAGAACCCTACCAAAGCGACCAGCATTTTCGTGGTGTCGGTAAAATACATCCAGTTGAAAACGTGGCCAACGCCTTTCTTAAAAATGTTACCTATCAGCAGACCGCCAAAAAAATAATTTAATGCATGCAGTGTAAGCCACATGAAAAAGGTCTTAATCCGTGCCGGTTCTTCGACAAGGGAATAAAAAGCAATTAAAGAAATAAGTCCGATGAGAAGTATTAACATGGGGCCGGCACTGAAAATCAGCTTCACGGCATCGTGCGTCCATTCATAAGGTTCTATATGATAATAAATAGTGTTCCAGTCGAAGCTTACTTCATAACCAAACGAACCACTGGTAAGTATATTGGCAAAATGATTGACATAAAAAACAAAAAGGAAAGCCAACACATACGAAGCCGTTGAGTTAGTGGCAATAATCCAGAAATTTTTTTTTGTTTCTGTATTTGTTGGCTTCATCCGGTTTCAATAGTTCCGGGCAGGTTGATACTGCCCGGAATGAGATTTTTAGGCAGTTTGTTCTTTAAAAACGTGAGCGTATTCATTGTTTGCTAATTTGGCTTTCACCACTTCAAATGCCTTAATGGTATATTCGACATCTTCAAGCGTGTGGTTGGCTGTTGGAATAAGCCGAAGCAGGATCATGCCCTTGGGAATGACCGGATAAGCCACAATCGAACAGAAAATATTAAAGTTTTCGCGCAGGTCATAGGTAATTTGAGTGGCTTCGGGTACACCACCGTTCAGTATAACCGGAGTTACCGGGGAGTTGGCATTACCTAAATTAAAGCCCCGTGCCCGAAGTCCTGATTGCAGGGCATTTACAATTTTCCATAGATTTTCGCGGTGTTCCGGTTGGGTGCGCAACATTTCTAAACGTTTCATGGCACCTATAACCATGGGCATTGGAAGCGATTTGGCAAAAATCTGCGAGCGCATGTTATACATCAGGAATTTGATAACTTCTTTTTTTCCGGCCACAAAACCACCAATACCGGCCATTGCTTTTGCAAAAGTGCCAAAATACAGGTCAACCTGATCCTGAATACCAAAATATTCATCGGTTCCTGCACCTGTTGGCCCCATGGTTCCAAAACCATGTGCATCGTCGATAAACAACCTAAAGTTGAATTTTTTCTTTAAAGCAACAATCTCGTCCAGTTTTCCTAAGTCGCCTGCCATTCCGTAAACACCTTCCGTTATCACCAGGATGCCACCTCCTGTTTGTTCAACAATCTTGGTAGCCCTCTCCAGTTCCTTGGCCAGATTCTCCATGTTGTTGTGCGGATACACGAAACGCTTTCCGAAATGCAAACGCATCCCGTCAATGATACAGGCATGGGCTTCAGAATCATATACAATCACATCTTTTCTATCTACAATCGCGTTGATAATGGAAACCATTCCCTGGTAACCGTAGTTGAGCAGATAGGCAGCTTCACGACCTACGAATTCAGCCAGTTGCCTTTCCAGTTCTTCATGGTATTTCGTTTGCCCCGACATCATCCGGGCTCCCATGGGATAAGCTAAACCCCATTCTTTGGCAGCATCGGCATCAGCCTTGCGTACCTGCGGGTGATTGGCTAAACCAAGATAATTATTTAAACTCCAAACCAGTCGCTCCTTTCCCATAAATTGCATCTTGTTGCAAATCTGACCTTCCAGTTTAGGAAACATGAAGTAACCTTCCGATTGTGTTGCATATTGACCCAAAGGGCCCATGTTTGAAACGCATTTGTCAAAAACATCCATATTCTAATACTTTAAAATTTAAGGTGCAAAAGTATGGATTTCCTTTCACAGGACAAGATGTTTCGTCTAAATCATTCCAAATACAATTGACAAAGGCCGTTTTGGAGGGATGATTCGTCTTTTTATTGAATTTTAACAATGTCACCCAACCTTCTCGGGGTAGTTTCTTTGCATCTTTGCAGAAGTGAGTGATTTATTGCATGAATAAATATCTTTTCTGGGGTATACCACACACGGTAAAAAATCGTTTTGTACTTCAATTATTTATGTTAATTTTGCGCCATGTTAAATAGGAATGGTTTATACTCTTTATTTATTGTAATTCTGTTTGTTATATCCGCCTGTAATGGGCCACAAAAGGTACTTAAAAGCGGTAACAACGAATTGAAGTATGAAACAGGAGTTGATTTATACGAAAAGGGCGACTATAACAAGGCGCTTCAGTTTTTTGATATTCTCAGGGCGGTATACCGTGGAACCGAAAAAGGAGAGAAGCTGACCTATTACTCGGCCAACTGTTATTTTCAAATGCGTGACTATCAAATTGCCAGCTACTATTACGAACAGTACGTTCAAATGTATCCAAGAGGCGAACATGCAGAAGAATCAGCTTATTTGACGGCCTACTGTAGCTATCTCGAATCACCCAGGAGCACCCTCGATCAAACCAATACATATCAAGCTTTACGGCAGTTGCAGTCATTTATCGACATGTACCCTAAAAGCCCAAAAGTAGCGGAAGCCACCAAACTGATGGACGATCTGCGCTACAAGCTTGAAATAAAGAGTTATCACATTGCAGTATTGTACTTTAAAATGGAAGATTTTCAGGCAGCCATTACTTCATTCGAAAATCTAATGGAGAATTATCCAGATACCGAATTTAAAGAGGAAGTCCTGTTCTCCATCACGGAAGCATATTATTCGTATGCCGAAAAGAGTATTTTCACAAAAAAAGGAGAGCGGTACGAAAAAACAGTAGAGGCTTTTAATAACTTGAAATACATTTACCCCGATAGCAAATTTTTAACCATAGCACAGACTTACAACGACAATGCTATGAAACACTTAAGTAATTAATAATCAAATAATATGGATTACAAAAAAGTAAAAACAGAAACTTCTGCCGTTACTCGTCAAAAAGACAAATTTTACGAACAAACCGGAAATATCTACGAAACAGTCGTTATTTTGTCGAAACGTGCCAACCAGATCGGCTCAGATATCAAAGTTGAACTGGATCAGAAAATTTCAGAATTTGCTCCCCCCAGCGACAACCTGGAGGAAGTTTTCGAAAACAGGGAACAAATTGAAATCGCCCGTTTTTATGAAGGCCTCCCAAAACCAACACTGCTTGCCGTTAATGAATTTCTTAATGAGGAAATTTACTTTAGAAATCCCCACAAGGAAATGACAAAGTAGTTCTTTCATGTTGAAGGGGAAAAAAATATTAATCGGGATAACAGGAAGCATTGCTGCCTATAAAATTCCTTTCATTATTCGCCTGCTTAAAAAGGCTGGTGCTGAGGTGCAAGTGATTATGACACCGATGGCCTGTGATTTCATCACCCCCCTAACACTCTCTACTTTATCGGAACGCCCCGTTTTAGTTGATTTTTATGACAAAGGCGATGGTAGCTGGCACAGTCATGTTGATCTTGGACTGTGGGCAGATTTGTACCTCCTGGCTCCGGTTACGGCCAACACCATGGCCAAAATGGTTGCCGGAATAGCCGATAACTTATTGTTGACCACTGTTTTGTCGGCCAGATGTCCTTTGTTTTTTGCACCGGCCATGGATTTAGACATGTACCAACATCCTTCCACCCAGGACAACGTTAAACGATTAAAGGAGTTTGGTTACCAACTGATTGAGCCCACTAAGGGAGAGTTGGCCAGTGGCCTTCATGGATTTGGCCGACTTGAAGAACCTGAGATCATCTTCCATAGGATAGTTACCTATTTAAATAATAAGCCGTTAGCCGGAAAGAAATGTCTGGTAACAGCAGGCCCTACTTATGAACCAATTGATCCTGTGAGATTTATTGGAAATTTTAGTTCCGGCCTCATGGGGATTGAAATAGCCAATTCATTAGCCGGTTTGGGCGCTCAGGTGCAGCTTGTCCTGGGCCCTTCTTCGATAGAAGTGTCTCATCCTAACATTGAAATTGAAAAAGTAACTACTTCAGAACAAATGCTTTCTGCCTGTTTGAAATATTTTAGTTCTTCCTATATAACAGTCATGGCAGCCGCTGTTGCAGATTTTAAACCCACCATTGTAGCCGATAAGAAAATTAAAAAAGCGGTCAAGTTAAGTACTCTTGAGCTTGAGCCTACTTCGGATATTCTGGCTACTTTGGGAAAAACCAAACACGATAACCAGATTTTAATCGGATTTGCATTAGAAACTAACCAGGAAGTAGCCCATGCAAGAAAAAAGCTCACGGCTAAAAACCTGGACATGATCGTATTGAATTCATTAAATGATCCTGGCGCGGGTTTTGGTTATTCCACCAACAAAATTACACTTCTTAAACCGGCAGGTGAAATAATCAGCTTTCCATTGAAATCGAAAAAGGAAGTTGCCATGGATATTGTGAATGCCATCCTCTCCTTAAAATCACAACCAAAATGATAAGAAAAGGATTTGTCACGTGTTTTTTTATCTTGATTGCTCATCTGAGTTTTAGTCAGGAATTTCTGGGCAATATCCAGGTTCAATCACAGAAAATACAAGGAATCGACCCCACGGTTTTTACCACCATGAAAACCTCCATGTTCGAATTCATGAACAACCAAAGTTGGTCCGATTATCGTTTTAAGATTGAAGAACGCGTTGAGTTCGCGATGGTATTCACTATCAATGAGGTGATTGGAGGTGACGATTTTAAAGGCACGCTTAACCTGGTGCTTAAACGGCCTGTTTATGGAACCGATTACAACTCAGATGTGATCAACATAATCGACAATGATATTCATTTTAGGTATGTTCCTTATCAATCAATGGAGTTTGTCGATGGAACCTATTCCAATAACCTGAGCTCCATCCTCGCTTTTTATGCGTATATCATGATGGGGCTTGATTTTGATACCTTCAGCCTGCTCGGCGGAACAGCCTATTACGAAAAAGCCATGGCTGTTGCCACCGCTGCCCAAAGTTCCAATGAGCGCGGATGGCAGGGTTTTGAAGGACCGAAGAACAGATATTCACTCGTTGAGAACCTCCTGAATCCGTCTTATGAAGACTTAAGGAAATTCCTTTATGAATACCACCTGAAAGGACTTGACGAAATGGCAAAAAGTGTGGATGGAGGACGAACCTCCATTGGAAAAACACTTAAGTATTTTCAGAATGTTTACAATAAACGACCTGGTTTGTATTTGCTTCAGGTGTTGCTTGAATCAAAAAGAGACGAAATCATTAATATTTATAAAGAAGCCTCTCCCGCCGAAAAAATAAGCATGATTAATATGATGAAAGAAATTGACCCGGCCAATGGTACCCGCTACGAAATGGTCAACGAAAAGTATTGATTTGATTTTATCTATGGAAAAGCGATTACATGATATTCCGGATAAACCATCCACCTCCGGGTGTGAAAATCTGAACACTTTGGTTATGGAAGGTGCCCGGTTAGTACAAGTCCCTTTCATGGCTTTTCTAATCGCTGAATCAAATCAAGGGTTAAAGATTGAAGTCTCCACGGAATTGATTGAGGAAAATTATAAAATAGCTATTCCTGCTTTTTTATTGGAATATCTTCATGGGCAATCAAATGAACCATTACAAATTTCAGCTTCAGCCATACCACAATTTGACACTCCTGATCCGTTCATTGAATACTTTAAGTTGGTTTCACTTGTCGCGGTTCGGGTAGGTCATTTAGATCATACGATCGGGCTTCTTATCATGGGTGATCATCAACCCAGAGTGTTCGATCAGAGAGAACTCGATTCGTTATCAGCTTTGAGTGCTGTTGTGGGTAGTATTTCGATGAGTAATACCAGAGAAGGTGAGCTAATAAGTAAACTTGGTAAATATAAGTCGGTATTCGACCATGCCAGTAACGGCGTATTATTACTCATGGATAATGTAATTGTTGATGTTAATCCCAAAGCTTGCGAAATGTTTGGGATGCCTTGTGAAGTTATTATAGGTTCCAATTCGGATGATTTGTCTCCCGATGATTTCGTGGTCAATGGGGTGGTTCAACATTCAGATGTTACAGGTTATACCCAAAAAGCACTTCAGGGACTACCACAACATTTTGAATGGGTACATCAGAAAAAGGATGGCACCTTATTTAATGCTGAGATTACTCTTACGCACATGGAGGGTCACAGCGAATTCAACCTGCTGGCAATAGTACGCGATATAAGTTTGCAAAAAGCATATGAAAATCAGTTAATTCAGGCCAAAGAAGAGGCCCGTGAAGCCAATCGCCTGAAATCTTCCTCTCTAGCCTCCATGTCGCACGAAATACGAACTCCATTAAATTCAATTATCGGCTTTTCTGATTTACTTCTTGATCCGGATGCTACAGAAGTTGATAGAGAAACCTTTACCAAACTGATATTGGTGGCTGGAAAGTCACTCTTACAACTTGTGGCAGATATTATTGATATTTCAAAAATTGAAGCTGGTCAAGTCACAATTCATGAAGAAGAATTTCGTCTCAACGCATTTTTGCAGGAAATTTATGAGGTTTTTACTCATGATCAAATACAGAACTGGGAGAACGACTTTGAATTGCGGTTAGTGAAAGCTTCTTCAGATGAAATCTCCATCAAAACCGATCAATTAAGACTTCGTCAGATTTTTAACAATTTAATTACCAATGCCCTAAAATTTGTTGACAAGGGTTTTGTGGAATTTGGTTATTCCGCTGTCTTGCCTGGAAGCATTTTGTTCTATGTAAAGGATACGGGTGTGGGTATTGCTAAAGACAAACAACATGAAATATTTTTGCAATACGGGCAAGACTCAAGTACCTTTCAGCGTAACAGGGAAGGAACCGGTTTGGGGCTAGCTATCAGTAAATCGTTTGTCGAACTTTTAGGCGGGAAAATATGGCTTGATTCTGAAAGAGGCGCAGGCTCAACCTTCTACTTCACTATTCCCGTTACATTAGAAAACACTAACACACCTTTAGTTCAAGATAAGCAAGAACTCTTTAAAATTGACCTCACAGGAAAAAAAGTCCTGATTGTGGATGATATCCAGGAAAATTGTGTACTTCTCAGAGGACTTTTTCAACGAACCGATGCGGAAATATTTGTTGCAAACAATGGCCTTGTGGCGATGGAAACAGCACGTAAAAACGGTCCTTTCGATTTAGCACTGGTAGATGTCCGCATGCCCGAAATGGATGGGTATGATACCACGCGGTTGCTTCGCGAAGAGTTTCCTTCTATGATCATCATGAACCTGACAGCTTACCCAAATGATGCCGGACAAGAAAAGTGTATGGAGTTGGGAAGCAACGAATATTTGAATAAACCTTTGTCAATACAGGAACTTCTTAGGTTGCTTCAGCGATATTTCAATTAATTCTACTATCTTTATTCTTTCATTAATCTACGGCTGCATCTAAATGCAACAAGAAAATGAGAGTTGAAGCAAAAAAAATATTGGTTAAGTATTGGGGACACACTGATTTTCGACCCATGCAGGAGGATATTATCCTGTCGGTAGCCGAAGGACATGATACCTTGGCTTTGTTACCTACAGGTGGGGGTAAATCGATCTGTTTTCAGGTACCAGCCCTCATGGTTCCTGGAACATGCATTGTTGTCACCCCTTTAATCGCTTTGATGAAAGACCAGGTGGATAACTTGAAAAAGGTAGGCATAAAAGCAGCTGCCATCTATACAGGAATGCACAGCTCCGAAATTGAATCGGTTTATTCAAACGTGGTGGCCGGTACCTATAAATTTTTATATGTATCTCCAGAACGACTTGATACGGAGATTTTTAAACAAGTTATTTCAAGGGTAAAAGTCAATCTGCTTACCGTAGATGAAGCCCATTGCGTGTCTCAATGGGGATACGATTTCAGACCACCTTACCTGCGTATTGCAGAAATAAGGCCCTATATTCCTGATGTGCCGGTATTGGCATTAACAGCCACAGCCACACCGGAGGTGGTTGCAGATATTATGAGTAAACTGGAATTTAGGCGAAACAGGGCATTTCGTTCCACCTTCGAACGCACCAACTTGGCCTATCATGTAGCCAAAGAATATGATAAGCCGGCTTTTCTAATGAGCTTTTTTGCTGATACCAAAGGTTCTGGAATCGTATATGTCCGTAATAGAAAGAAAACCAGGGAATTGGCCGAGATACTCACAAAAAAAGGAGTGAGTGCTACTTTCTACCACGCAGGTCTGGATGCGCATACCCGTGACGAAAGACAAAAACAATGGAGTACAGGTCAGGTAAAAGTGATGGTTTCAACAAATGCCTTTGGGATGGGAATAGACAAAGCAGATGTCAGGAAAGTAATTCATTACGACTTGCCCGATTGTATAGAGTCGTATTTTCAGGAAGCAGGTAGGGCCGGCCGCGACCAAAAACCTTCTCAGGCAGTTTTACTTTATACCCACCACGATATAATTAATGCCAAAGAACTACTAAAAACCTCTTATCCACCCATTGATGAAATTAGAATTATTTACAACGCGCTGGGCAATTACTTGCAGCTTGCCGAAGGGAGTGGTAAAGATATAAGCTTTGATTTTAAGATCAGCGATTTCGCAAATAACTACAATTTCAATTTGTTACAGGTTTATAGTGCCATAAAAATATTGGAACGCGAAGGATACCTGATGTATGTTGAGTCTGCCGGACAGTTTTCAAAACTATTTGTTCCACTGTCAAAAGAAGATTTGTATCGGTTCATGGTGGAAAACCCGAGAAGTGAACGCATCATAAAAGAAATCATGCGCTCCTATTCGGGGATATTTACCGACTATATCAATATCAACGAAAGTATGCTGGCCAAACGTGCCGAAATGGCCAGGGAGGAGGTTGTGAAACAATTGAGTTATCTCCATAAGATGAAAGTAATTACTTATATTCCCATCACTACCTTGCCACAGTTGGTCTTTTCTTCAGGTAGGATGAATGCCAAATACATACAACTTTCTGATCAAAATTACCGGTTTCTGAAAGAAGCCGCCGAAAAGCGACTTGAGACCCTGCTCCACTTTATTACCGACAACCTGAAATGCAGAAGCCAACAGTTGCTGGCATATTTTGGTGAACAAAAAAGCCAACGCTGTGGTATCTGTGATGTGTGCCTGTCAAAAAACAAATCGAACTTAAACGAAATGGAGTTTGAACAATTGGTCGGATCGATCAATGAAATGTTAATCTCAAAACCCCGATATCTGAATGATGTGATACAAACCCTCTCTCAGTATACCGAAGACCAAATTATTGACGTAATTCGCTGGCTGATGGATCATGGTAAAGTGATCAGAGGCAAGGATGAAATGTTGGGCTGGCACGATCAATTGAACATTTCATTTGAATAAATAATTAACTTTGAACCTGCATTTGATGTTGACGTTTATATTCTACATCCTGTCACTAAAAATAATTGAATCATGGATAAAACACTTAAGTTATTGATTTTGTTAGTGATATTACCGTTTATTACGCTGGCTCAGTCGTCAAAGCGGCAATATGTTGGTCTTTCAATCGGGCCATCCATTCCTCTGTCCGATTTCGCAAGGAAGGATTTGAACGATTCAACTTCAGGATTTGCCAAAACAGGAGTGGCATTAAATTTTACCTATGCCTATCGGTTTTCTCATAATTTCGGAATGCAGTTGGTGGTTAATTACAGCGGTAATAAGTTGGATAATGTCGCCTATGCTGATGGGCTGATGAAGGCTCATCCCGGTTATGGGGTTACCGTTGAGAGTACTCAAAACTGGAGTAGTGGTGGTGCGTTTGGAGGTCCTTATTTCAGATTTCCTATCGGAGATGCCTTCTCGATAGACGTGAGGGGATTGATAGGATACTTTGGCAGCAATTCTCCAAAAGCAACCATTTATACTGCCAATATTAACAACCCTTCTGATAAAGACACCTACTACCGTGAAAGCAGTCGCTCAACCGGATTTGGGTACCTTTTGGGAGCTGGGTTTAAATACCGATTAAGTCATTATTATATAACGGCATTTGCCGATTACATAGGATCAGAACTTTACTTTAAAGAGGTTACCGGTTGGAATTGGGATAATGAACCCTACGCCACCTCATTTGCACAAAAGATTAACTATCTGTCGCTGACCTTAGGTCTTGCCTACATCCTTTAATTTTGATTCACAGTGTCTTACAGGAATCCTACTATTGCAACAACGATGTTGTGTTTCTTGCGAAAGATTTATTGGGAAAATTAATCACCCTAAAGAATGCTGAGGGATTTGTTTCGGCCATTATTACGGAAACGGAAGCCTACGCGGGAGTTACTGATAAGGCCTCTCATGCCTACGGTGGCAGGCGAACTCCGCGCAACGAGGTCATGTACGGCCATGGTGGGATAGCCTATGTGTTTTTGTGCTATGGCATACACTATTTATTCAATGTGGTTACCAGCCCTAAAAACACTCCCCACGCAGTGCTGATAAGAGGGATCATTCCCATCGAAGGGATTGATCTGATGTTATCGCGAAGGAAGTTAAACTCAATTGACTACCATGGATTTAATGGTCCCGGAAAAGTAACCTCAGCACTTGGGATCAATTTAAGTCATAATGGTGTATCATTAATCGGGCCAACCATTCAGATTAACAAAATTGGAGTGGAGGTTTCTACCAGTCAAATAAAGGTAAGCAATCGCATTGGCGTGAAATATGCGGAGGAAGACGCCTTGCTACCTTATCGGTTCGAATTGTTGGACAAAATGACTGTAAAAAAAAACGTCCTGTTATAATTAACAGGACGTTTTTTTTCTAGATGTAAAGTTGTTATTTTACAACTTTTGATAGATCGGCACCTGCTTTAAACTTAACCACTTTTTTGGCAGCGATATTAATTTCTTTGCCAGTTTGTGGATTACGTCCTTTGCGGGCAGCTCTCGTAGAAACGGAAAACGATCCGAAACCAACTAAAGCAACACGGTCACCAGTTTTTAGAGCATCACCTGTTGAGGTAACAAAAGCATCGAGTGCTTTTTTTGCATCACTTTTACTGATGCCAGCTCCGGCGGCCATTGCATCGATTAATTCAGCTTTGTTCATCGTGAATAGAATTTTTAATTAACACTTAGGGTATTTATCTTAACAAATGTAGTGCTTATCTGATTAAAATCAAGCAATAGCGCACATTTTAATAGTTTTTGTTGATAAATGCGTCATTTTGTTAATAAAACCGCCATAAATAGGGTTGTTTTTATGCAAAATCATTTACCAAGCAGTCAAATTTTGCTCATTTTGTGGTGCCGACAGAAAATTTTATCTGAGATAACCTGGAGAAAAATGACCAATGCCCCTTAGAAATTCGTCTGCATGAAGGCGTTTTTTGCCCGATTGCTGTAGTTCTTCAATGCTGATAAATCCATCTTGAACAGCTACCCATATCTTTTTATTGTCCGGTGTTTTTATCGTTCCGGGGGAAAGATCATGTTCCGCCGGCATGAATTCTGTCTTAAAAATCTTAATTGAAATTTCGTCTCCATTGTTTTTATGTAAAATCGAGATGGCGGCAGGGTAGGGGCTTAATCCCCTTACGAAGTTGTGAATTCTTTTTCCTGCCAACTGCCAGTTAATAATGCAGTCGTGTTTAAAGATTTTTGGAGCCTTCTTAAGTTCGTAAATGGATGCCACAACTTCGGATTGGGAGATGGGATCAATTTGGCCATGAAGAATCGAATCCGTGGTTTTTATGATGAGGTTTGAGCCCAACTCCATGAGTTTGTCGTGTAATGTTCCGGCATCATCATCCGGGCTGATATGAATCGATTCCTGAAAAAGAATTTTTCCCGTGTCGATTTCCTTGTCCAGTAAGAAAGTGGTTATCCCTGTGATTGTTTCTCCATTGATCAGCGCATGGTTTATGGGTGCCGCACCCCGATATTGTGGTAATAAGCTCGCGTGTAAGTTAAATGTTCCCAATGGGGGCATTTCCCAAACCTGGGGGGGCAGCATCCTAAAGGCGACTACAATCTGTAAATCAGCTTTCAGGGTCTTTAACTCGTCAATGAAAGCAGGGTCTTTAAGGTTTTCAGGTTGAAGAATGGCTAAGCCCAGCTCCATTGCACACGACTTGACAGCCGAGTGTGTTATCGTTTTACCACGACCTGCCGGACGGTCTGGTGCGGTAATCACCCCAACAACATGATATCCATTGTTGACTAATGCTAATAAGGATGGAACAGCGAAGGGTGGTGTTCCCATAAAAACGATTCTGGCTTCACTTTTATTCATTCCGGTAAAAATAAAAAAAACCCGGCATTAAGGCCGGGTTTCATCCTATGAAAACAAGTTTATTTATTTTCTTTTGAAGTAGTGGCCCGGGCTATGTACTTATCTATGCTGGCGGCTTCTTTGCTTTTAACAAAATTGGTTTTTATCCGCTGATAAGTGCTGATGGCTTCATCATATTTACCCATCAGTTCATAAACATTTCCGGCTTTCATTAAAAACAAGGGCGAAGTAAACCCATTGGCATCCTGGTTGGCGGCTTCAAGATAAAAAGCTACTGCTTTTTTCTGGTCACCAAGTTCCATATGCGCATCACCTATCGCACCGGTAGCCATGGGGCCAATAAGATGATCGTCACCTTTGAATTCATCAAGATAATCAATGGCTTGGTTAAAGTCTTTTTTCTTTAAAAAGCAAATCCCCGCATAGTAATTAGCTAAGTTACCGGGTTTTGTGGAACCGTATTCATCTGCGATGTCAATAAAACCAAGGTTATTCCCATCCCCATAAAGTGCTTTTTCAAGCGAATCCTGCTCAAAATATCGCTGAGCAGCATACATTTGCTTCGATGCCTCCATACTTTTAGGGGCTATATAGTATCTGTTGTATGCAAAATATCCAATAATGCCAATTACGATAATAAGCACTACAACCGAAATATTCTTTTGGTTGCTAAATATAAATTGTTCTGTTCTGGTCAGGGTTTCTTCAATGTTCTCAAGGCGTTGATCGCCTTTTTCTTCCTGATTCTTTTTATTGGCCATAGTCTTTTCAATTTGAGGATGCAAAAATATATCTTTATTCCCAATAATAAAAACCATCCGATAATTATTAATTTTGCTTTTTCCACCGGGTTATTAACAGTTCCCTACTTTTAATTATTTGATATAGTTCTTGAAATGAAGTATTTACCTTGGATTTGGATAGTGTTTTTTCTATTATCGGCTGCCGGTACTTGCCGGGGAGGTTGGGTAATTTCTGAAACCAATCGGGATAACTTTGGAAATAAGTCTTCTCAAAGCACATTTATTCAACAAAACCAAATCCGTTTCGAAAATGCTTCGACCATCACCATTTTTAATTTAAACGATAGTACGCTCACCATTGTCTTCCCCACATTGCGGGCTTATTGGCATGGAGTTCCTGCGGAATTGATAACAGGTATGTTCGATGCTTTCGAGGTTCAGTTACAAACGCTGATTGTTGAACTTCCGTATGATCAACAACCTGTTTATCAACAAATGTACGATAGCCTGAAGGTTCAGATGCGGCATCAGGACACATCCACAATTACCGATAGAATGACCCTCGAGAGAATAGATAGTGTAATGAAAATCAATCAGTTAAAAGTAGAAGGGTACCGCATCATGATGGATAGTGTTATAAAAGAGGAGTTTTGGATGACGCGGGACGTGAATCCTTATACCGAGGTCGATATTCATCTGTTTATTGAAATGAATAATAAGATAAACCCCTATTCGCGCAAGGGGACTACCCTAAATTCGTTGGAATACATTAATTTATTAAGCAACGGGCTGATCGTAAAATCTAAAAAGTTTGGACAAAACGGCCATTTTATCGAAACCGAGGTTGATAACGTAAAGCAAACACCCATTCCAATCGATTTCTTTTATCCTCCTGTTAATTACCGCAAAGTAAGTTTGGTAGACGTGTTTAACCTTCCAACCATTGAAGCCGATGATTATCCTGATAAGTAATCCTGATTTCCAACTTGACAACAGACGATCGTTGAATAGAAAGGGAATATTACTTTACATTAAAATCGAGTAATTTTTGATCTTCGATGTACGCTTCAAAGTGATCGCCAATTTTAGTTGGCCCTACACCGGCAGGGGTTCCGGTAAAAATAAAATCCCCGATGCGCAAGGTAACGAATCTGGAAACGTAAGCAATCAGTTGGTTAAAATTGAATAACATATCCAGGGTGGTGCCAGTTTGTTTGCGTTCGTGGTTGATGTCGAGCCAAAAATGGATGTTTTCGGGATCAGGCAACGTTTCAAGTTTAATAAATGTACCTACGGGTGCCGATTGATCAAACGATTTGGCGATTTCCCATGGGAGGCCTTTTGCTTTGCAATTGTTTTGCAGGTCACGTGCCGTAAAATCGATTCCAACAGATACTTCATTGTAATAGCGATGTGCAAAATCCTGCTCAATGTGCCTTCCGTTTTTACTGATTTTAATTACAATCTCGGTTTCGTAATGTAAGTCCCTGGTAAATGATGGGTAAAAAAAAGGGTTGTTTTTCAACAACATGGCGGTATCCGGCTTCATGAAAAATACCGGTGACTCAGGAATCGCATTGCTCAGCTCATGGGCATGTGCTGCATAATTTCTGCCTATACAAACAATTTTCATGGGATATAATTCTATTGTAATTTCATTCTTAGTTTGATGTTGGTAAGCAGGTTTTTGGTAAACAACGGGAAATCGGAATTCATTACCCAATTGTAGTAAGAAGGCTCAACTTTTAATACTTCTTCCACCTTTTTGCCTTTGTGCTTCCCAAAGTTGATTACCTCTTCATCATTTTCATTAAAAATGATTTGTCCGATGAGGTCGGCATTGCGGTGGTGGCTCGAAAATTCATGAAGGGCATCCATGTCGTTTTTCACCGGGATTGAAGCTGTACCCTTTTTATCGGTAAAAGTTGTGTTTTCGTATTTGTCGAGTTGGGCTTTGAATATTTCATAGGTTGCCATCGCATCGGCTTCTGCCCCGTGTGCATCCTTTAATTCTTTTTGTAAGTAAAACCTGTAAGCTGCTGACAGGGTACGTTGTTCCATTTTCATGAAGATGTTTTGAACATCGATCAACCGCCGTTTCTTTATATCAAAATCGATATCAGCTCGTAAAAATTCTTCAACCAACATGGGGACATCGAATTTAATAGCGTTGTAACCTGCCAGGTCACAGTTGTGGAGAAACTTGCTGATTTCCTTAGCTACTTGCTTAAAGGTGGGTTTGTCTTTGAGGCTATCATTACTGTAACCATGAATTTGCTCTGCTTCCGCACTAATGGGATAATCGGGATTGATCAGCCAGGTATTGCTTTCTTTGGTTCCGTTTGGATTTACTTTAAGGATAAACAACTCAACAATGCGGTCCTTTATGATGCTGAGTCCAGTGGCTTCGATATCAAAAAAAGCAAGTGGTTTTTTCAGGTTTAATTCCATGGTAAAAGTTCTAAATAAAACCGGGGAGGTCAGGCTCCCCGGTTTTAATGATATTTATATCTGAGTTTCAGGATCGAAGCCTTCCAAAAGTTCTTTCATCCTTTTTAAATACTTACCACCCAAAGCGCCATCCACTATCCGGTGGTCGTAAGCAAGCGATAAAATCATGATGTGACGGATTCCAATCAGGTCACCTTCCGGAGTTTCTATTACTCTTGGCTGCTTCCTAATGGCACCAAGTCCAAGAATAGCCACTTGTGGTTGGTTGATAATAGGTGTTCCTGTGAGGCTGTCGAACGAACCAAAATTGGTGATGGTAAAGGTGCCACCCTGAATTTCATCAGGAAGCAACTTGTTGATCCTGGCACGATTGGCAAGGTTGTTCACGGTTTTAACTATCCCAAGAAGGTTCTTCTGGTCGGCATTTCTGATGACCGGGACAATCAGGTTTCCACTTGGCAAAGCGGTGGCCATACCAATATTGATATTTTTACGGTAAATGATATGGTAGCCATCCAGCGAGACATTGATTTGAGGGAATTCCCTAAGAGCCTGGGCTGCTGCATGAATAAAAATAGGAGTGAAGGTGATTTTTTCCCCCTCACGTTTGGAGAAGTTATCTTTTACCCTGTTTCTCCAATTAACAATGTGGGTTACATCTGCATCAATAAACGATGTGACATGTGGCGATACTTGTTTTGACATCACCATGTGATCTGCAATCAGTTTGCGCATGCGGTCCATTTCAACCACCTGGTCACCTTCACCGGAAGGCACCACAGGGGCTGATTTTGCAACAGAGGCTGGCTTGGCAGGTGCGCTGGCCTGAATTTGAGTACCACCTGCTTTCTGCTGATCGAGATATGCCACAACATCTGATTTGGTAACCCGGTTATCACGGCCTGAGCCTGTGATCTTTTCAAGTTCGGACAGGCTGATATTTTCAGTTTTGGCCATGCTCTTTACCAGGGGAGAATAAAACCGCTCACTTTTAGAGAAATCAGCGTTGTTTTCCTGATCAGTAATGGTTGTTTCTGTTGATTCTTGTTTTTGTTCCTCCAGCGGGCTTTCTTTTTCGGGTTTAGCCACGTCATCTGTTTTAACATCTTCATCGGCAGGTTTTTCGCCCTCTTCACCGTCCATTTCAATCCACGCGATAACCGTGCCTACCGGTACCACATCACCTTCGTTGAAGAGGATTTTTACCAGCTTTCCTTCCACCGGACTGGGTATTTCACTGTCCACTTTATCGGTTGCTATTTCTACCAACGAGTCATCCTCTTCAACAGATTCTCCCACATTTTTCACCCAACGTGTTATGGTTGCTTCTATGATGCTTTCGCCCAACTTGGGCATGATGATTTCAAATTTTGCCATGGTCAATTTTCAACTTTATTAAAATGCTTAAAATCAGTATTTTTGCAAGTGTAAATGATTGATTCCAATCGTCTGCAAAATTAGCGATTAATTTATAATAGCGGACTGGAATCGTGAATTTATTTATACTTATTATAATTAAGGTGATCAGAATGTTTCAATTGGTGAAGAGCAAGTTTAGGATTGTTGCCGAAGTCGTTATATGTTTAACCTGAAAAGAAAGAAAATACCAGAGACTCAAAATGATTTTCGAGAATTCCCTGAACTTTTAAACTCGCTAAAGTGTTGATTCTGTTATCTTTTGTTTTTTTGACTTACTGGAGAAGATTCCTTATTCGTTACAATTGCAGCTATTCTTTAATTTTCACGTAGATGTGCTTAATGCGGGTTTTCTCCACTTCTCTTTCATCTACAATAAATTGTTTCTTGAGCGATTTAATCAATGGAGTAAGTTTTTGAAACCCATAATTTCGGGGATCAAAATCGGGCTTCTTCTTGTTGATTAACGCACCAACTGCTGCCAATGCCGCCCATCCATCATCGTCTGCAATATCGGTAATGGAGTTTTTGAGCAACACAATAAAAGCCTCATCTAAAGTGTCGACTTTTGTGCTTTCGGTAGAAGTAGTGGTTGCAACTTTTTTAGTTTTATGGGGTTCTTTGGCTCCAATAATTTCGATGTAGATAAACTTATCGCAAGCAACAATAAACGGTTTCGGGGTTTTCTTTTCTCCAATACCAAATACCACCATACCCGACTCCCTGAGCCGGGTTGCCAATCGGGTAAAATCGCTGTCGCTGGATACCAGACAGAAACCATCCACTTTTTCGCTGTGCAAAATGTCCATGGCATCGATAATCATGGCCGAATCGGATGAGTTTTTACCTTGAGTATAGCTGTATTGCTGTATGGGGGTTATCGCGTGTTCCAGCAAGGCTGGTTTCCAGCCGGATACAGTTGGTTTTGTCCAGTCAGCATAAATCCTTTTAATGGTAGGGGTCCCCAGTTTGGCTATTTCATCCAGCATTCCTTTAATATTTGAATAGGGAATGTTATCTGCATCGATGAGAACGGCCAGTTTCTGATCAGTTCTTTCCTTCATGATGTTGAAACATTTTAATAATGATCAAGTTAAGTATTAAATGTGAATTACCTGCCCAAAACTTTAAGCATTTTGAAATGGCTGTACAAAGCAATGAAAAAGTTGCGTTGAACATGATAAGGCAGTTCGTATTTTTGAGCCGCTGATTTAACCAAATTTGATATATTCTTGTAGTGAACATGGCTGATGTTTGGAAACAAATGGTGCTCTACCTGGAAATTTAATCCACCAATCATCCACGAGAAAATCTTGCTTTTTGGTGCATAATTAGAAGTAGTCATCAACTGATGTATGGCCCAGTTGTTCTCCAAATTCCCGTTTTCGTCCGGCAGGGGATAGGCCGATGTCGGCATCACATGAGCGGTTTGAAAAATGGTACTGAGGATCAGACCGCTAACAAAATGCATCGCGAAGAAAAAGGTCACGGTCCAATACCACGAAACGGGTAGAACGATCAATGGAATAATCAGAAAAATGAGGTAATATAACGTCTTTGTCAGTATCAAATCAACAAGCAATTGATTGTATTTATGCCCATTGTTTAACTTTACTTCCATTTTCCGATATCTGTTAAGCTGGTTGAAATCCTTTAGGGTGGCCCACGACAGCGTCATCAGACAATAGAAAAACCACGCGTACCATTGTTGAAAGCGATGAATTTTAAAAAGGGGACCATGTGGTGAAAAACGAAGCACTCCGGCGGGATTGATATCTTCATCCTGTCCATCGACATTAGTAAAGCCATGATGCAGGATATTGTGCTGTTGTCGCCAATTGGGAGGGAATCCGCCAAGTAAGTACAACGATTTACTTAAAAAACGGTTAATCTGTTGACTTTTTGAGAAAGTACGGTGATTGGCATCGTGCATAAGCACCATGCCTACTCCCGACATGCCTATCCCCATGACAATCCAACAAAGTAAAATACCCGGTAATGAAGAAACTACCCCTGATAACATCAGGGCATAAGGCATGAAATAGAGTAAAATCATAAAAATGGATTTCATTACCAAAGTGGAATTGCCATATTTTGAAATGTTGTTCGTTTCGAAGTATTCTTTTACCTGGTGCCTTAATTCGTTGATGAAATCAGGTTTGTTTTTATTGGGGTACTTTATTTGATGTGTTGACATTGAAAGTTTGAATATTAGAAATGAGTAGTACAGTAAGTTGCAGTAGTTTGGTAAAGATAAGCATTGCCTGCCTGTCAACAGGATATTTTATATATTTTTATAAAAATAGCAGTGTTTGAATTTATAAAAAACTTCCTCAGGGTTTAGTAAAAAATTAATTATCTGATTTCCACTTAACAGGGTTAACAGCAAAACCTGAGTGGGTTTCTATCCATTTTATTTTGAATCAGAAGTTCTCCTGGTGTAATCCGTTTTAATAATATTTTGAATACCAATTGTATAAGAGGTTGGTTTGATACCGAAACGCTTTTCAAATTTGCTGCTTTCGAAAACATAGTTGCGATCATACTGATAGATCATTTCCACCATTTCTTTCATGACTGGAATGAATAATCCCAAAATCCAAACCAGGAATTTAGGGGCTACCTGAATCTTTGGCTTTATACCCATCTCCCCGGCGATGGCCATAATCCACTCTTTTCCTGTCATCG